>JBJKPO010000448.1:0-3426 GCA_046706235.1 Bacillota bacterium
TTAATAGGCTGTTACTATAATATCTTATGGAGTTATTGGGGGCGGAATAATAACCAGGTCTACGGAACCTTCAGCTCCGTTAGCAGGGAAGAACGCAATCAAACAAGCCAATTACCTCAAATACTTGGAGATCGTTTCTGATGGAAAGAAATGACAGCAAAAGTCGCCGGGGTTTACCGGTCCCTTTCGCCGGCGGAACGGGCAAAAACTTGCATTTTGGTTGGGAATTACGGGGAAGCGGGCGCTATCGATTTCTATGGAAAAAAGTACGGGCTGCCTTTACCCCCGGTGAGCGGGCATAATCAATACCATGTCTGGGGCCCCGGCCGTTTTAACGGCGAAGGTACCATCAGTATCGGGATTTCTGGAGATTCGCTGAAAAAAATGTTTAGGACCGTCCAAACCGCGGCGGTCATTACTCATCCATATGTGATGTCATACGAGAACCATTTACCGGTATATATTTGCCGGGACCCATACCTGCCATTTTCCCGGATTAAGCCCTGGCTTAAATGGCTGATTGAGTAAAACGGACCATGCTTGGATTGACGTTTATACCACCGGTATGTTCACGATCATTGATAAACGTCCCTCTGCCGACTTGCGATATAATATAATTTTCTTTGCTTAAATCCTCGAAAGCCCTGAGTATGGTTGCCTGGGTCACATCCAATTCTTTAGCCAACGCCGCAATCGTGGGCAAATTTTCCCCAGGCGTTAATTTCCTATGCTCAATTGCTAAAATAACGGCATCCCGGATTTGGGCATATAAAGGTTTTTCCAGTTCACGATCCAAGATGATATTAATCATCCGATCACCCCATTAAATTATTATGCATATTATTATAGTAATATTATATAACCAGAGGAAAAAGTTTTGCAAGATGTTTCCAAAATCTTATATTAGGGAACAAAGTGACCCGATTACCGTTTTTTATGGTGTAATTGGGAATAGTGTTATTACGCGAATAATTTATCCCGTTGCCGCCGGTGATAATTCTGGAACAATTCACTGATTTGCTGTATGATTAATCGTGAATACTAAAACTGAAGTCGCACGCGTGCGCGAGCGAAAGTTGGGGGGTAATTTCATGAAGCTTTCCGGTAATACGGTTTTAATTACGGGTGGCGCCTCCGGAATCGGCTATGCAATGGCGGAAGCATTTATAGAGACAGGGAACGAAGTCATCATCTGCGGCCGAAGGGAGACAAGACTGCTTGAAGCCCAAGGAATTTGTATCTGCCGTAGATGAGAGGTATTCAGGATGATGTATACGAAAATCGGTTACGGAATGACCGAAAAATCGATTAATGCTTCACGGGCGGAGTTAGATAAGAGTTTTCAGATGATGAACGGTGGATTACATTAATTCCGGCAGGAATCGAGGGCTTCGGTCCTGAACTATTTATATCATTTTTTTAATAATAATTTGTGGCTCAAGGAAGGAGTACCCGTTGAAGCCGATTCAAAAAGTATATATTGCCGGTCTCGGCGCGATTGGCAGTGTTTTTGCCGCCAGGATTTATGAATCAAATCCTGATTGGGTCACGGTCATCGCCGATAGGGACCGAATCGAACGTTATCGTGACTGTGGGGTTTCCGTCAATGGAAAAGCATATTCATTTCGTTTTATTGAACCTGATACCAAAGCGAGTCCGACTGACTTGCTCGTAATTGCGGTCAAGCAACACCATTTGGATCAATGTATCAAAGATATTCGCAATTTCGTGGGTGAGGAGACTATTATTCTCTCTCTGCTAAACGGGATCACCAGTGAAGAAATCGTCGGGAAAGAGTATGGGATGGACAAACTCCTGTATTCGTTCGTGGTGGGGACGGACGCGGTTCGTGAAGGAACTAAGACCCGATTTTCCAATATTGGCCGGATTGTATTCGGAGAAGCCGCCAATACCGCTTATTCGGCCAAGGTCAACATGGTCAAGGAGTTTTTTGACCGTACCGGGGTTCCCTGCCGGATACCGGATAATATGCTACGGGAACTGTGGTGGAAGTTTATGATGAATGTAGGTATTAATCAAATTTCGGCCATTTTAAGGGCCCCTTATAGAGTCTTTCAAAAAATAGTCGAAGCGCGGGAATTAATGGTGACGGCTTTCTGGGAAGCCGTTCAATTATCTGAAAAAACGGGAATCAACCTTGGCGAGGAAGATATTCAAAGCGCCCTCAAGATTATCGATACGCTGGCCCCCGGCGGCAAGACTTCAATGTTACAGGATATTGAAGCCGGCCGTAAAACTGAAGTGGAGATCTTCGCCGGAACAGTGATTGAATTAGGGACCCGATACGGAGTGGCTACCCCGGTAAATCAAATTCTGTACCGCATGATCCGCATCCTGGAGCAGACATATCCTTCTACTTGAGAAATATTACCGGTTTAGTTGTTAGTAATAAAGAACAACAACCAGCATAGATTCGTTAAAGTATGTATGAATACGGCACAGAATAGATTTTTGGTTTTAACGTAAGTTAAACCATAAAAAAATCCGGCAATTGTTGAAAGGAAAAACATTGGCATTCCAAACTTATCGAGATGGGTAGCGCCAAAAATTATTGAACTAATGATTAAAGGAATGAAGTAAGTTTGTTTTCCCAAATACTGCGCCAAATAGTTATAAATAAGCCCTCTAAAAAAAATTTCCTCCGACATTGCCGCGAAAAAAACCATAAAAACAGCTAGGATTCCGGCATTTTTGAAGCTTGAGTTCCAGCCGGAAAAAGTGATAAAATTCATCTTTTGCCCAAGTATGATATCAATCGGTATTAATATTACCACGAATAGTAATGTGATTAGCAGCATTTTAGTTGTAAATTTAAACTCCAATCCCATCTCGATTTTCCGGTATCCGATGAAAAGAAACAATAAATAAAGAACTATTATGCTATAACCCCCATTAAACGTTACCAGATTAATTTGGTTTATTAACGGGAGATCTAATATCTTCAAGACAACAATTAAATAAATCAGCAGAAAGGGAACAATATCCAGAGGATGAAATTTTTTTGTTTCAACTTTAAAAAAGTAAATAAATATGGCAGGTATCAATAAAGATAGTGATTTTCCCAGGAAAATAACTGAAAAAGATCCGGTGGAACTGATGAAAAATATGTTAATCAGAATTAATAAAGCCAGTGATACCTTAAACGGGTCGGCAAATTTTTTTTGGATAAATTCTTTACCGGTTCTGGTCATAAACAAAAAATAAATCGAACTATATACTATTATTATCACGGTTATTAATAATGAGTTTCCCTGAAAAGCTTCATTAGGTAAAGCGACCAACATTAAAAATGTTAATAAAAGACCTGATAAATACATAAACAATTATGTTCGCCCCGTTTCTTTTTTTATTGTAAAGAATCCAGAAAAATAATATCCGTTTTTATGTTTCTTGAGTAGTACTATC
>JBJKPO010000449.1:0-10469 GCA_046706235.1 Bacillota bacterium
TTCAACCGGGTATTTAGTTAGCATCTGCTGATCCAGTTTAGCCCAGGCGACTTTCCCGTCCAGATCCAACATAAGAGTATTAAGCACTTCACCCAATAACCGGATCGAGTTATAACTTTTTTGTTCATGGACTTGTTCCGCGACTTTAGCCGGTTCAATTTGAAAAGTATTTACCAAATACGAACAAGATTCCAGGGTTGCTCCGGAAGTATTGGCATATCTAAAAAAACCGGTATCGGTCGCGATTGCGGTATATAGATCCAAAGCAATTTGATAATTTAAAGGTAATTGCAAGTCTTTGATCAAGCGTAAAATTATCTCGCCCGTTGCCGCCGCATTGGAATCAATGATGTTCAGATGGCCAAACCCGGCATTGGTGACATGATGATCGATATTAATAACCAAAAAATCAGGCCGGTCCCAAATATCCAAAGGGAGCGCCACTCGCTCCCGTTCCGCGCAATCAACACATATTAACACCTCAGGTGTACTGCCCTGCTCCGGACGAAGCCCGATCTTCGCGCTGCCTTCTAAAAAATAGTACACGCCCGGTACGCCGTCGGAACAAACCATCTGGACTTTTTTCCCAAGCAGGGTAAGAATCGTGGCGATCGATAATAAGGAACCGATTGCGTCGCCGTCGGGATGAATATGGCAACTTATTAAAAAATAGGCGTTAGCTGTAATAATACGCTGAAACTCCTGGAATTTGGAGCGCAAACCACAATCAACCTCCCTGGTCTTTTTTCACTTCTTCTAATAACTGGAAGATTCGCGATCCCCGTTCAATGGAATTATCAGCGATTAAATGAACCTCAGGTGTATGCCGCAGCCGGATCCGCCGCCCCAACTCAGTCCGGATATGACCCTTGGCGCTTTCCAATCCTTCCATTGTTAATCGCTTGGTTTCATGATCTCCCATAACGCTTACAAATATTCTTACGTGACTATAATCATTTGATAATTCAACATCGGTGACGCTAACGAACCCAATGCGAGGATCTTTTAAATCACGCTGCAGTATCTGGCCAAACTCGGATTTAATAAGTTCTCTAAGACGTTCCAAACGATGTTCCGCCATTTTGATCCCTCCTCCGACCAAAATGCACTTCATTGCCTATTGAAAATTTTTATTTTAAAGCCATTCGTTTAATTTCTTCCATTAAAAACGCTTCAATTATATCTCCTTCTTTAATGTCGCCAAATTTTTCAATACCAATACCACATTCGAATCCTTCCGTCACTTCCCGGGCGTCATCTTTAAACCGCCTTAACGATTCGACTTTCCCTTCATGAATTACGACATTATCCCGGATCAGACGAATTTCATTATTACGGTTAATCTTCCCTTCAAGAACGTAGCATCCCGCAATATTACCCACTTTCGGAACCTTGTAAACAATCCGGATCTCCGCCCGCCCGTTCACTACTTCCTTGTATTCCGGGGCTAACATGCCCTCCATTGCTTTTTGAACGTCTTCGATGATGTTGTAGATGATCCGGTAAAGGCGGATATCGACATCTTCCTTTTCGGCGATTCGCCTGGCGATCGGATCCGGCCTGACGTTAAACCCGATAATAATCGCATTGGAAGCGGACGCCAGCATCACATCGCCTTCTCCAATGCCTCCCACGCCGCCATGAATTACCTTGACATGTACTTCATTATTTGACAGACGCTCCAAAGATTGCCGAATAGCTTCGACCGAACCGTGAACATCCGCTTTAAGGATAATTTTAAGTTCCTTAATTTCACCTTCTTTAATCCTGGTGAAAAGATCGTCCAAAGTTACTTTTTGGGTCTTTTTTAATTCGGATTCCCGTTTAAACTGAGTACGTTTATCGGCGAGTTCGCGGGCTAACCGGTCTTCAGTAATTACATGCAGGATATCTCCGGCGCCCGGAAGTCCGTTAAATCCGATTACTTCCACCGGAGTTGAAGGGCCGGCCTTTTTAACCCGCTTTCCCTTATCGTTTATCAGGGCCCTTACTCTTCCAACCGCTGTTCCGGCAATAATTGAATCGCCCATTTCCAGAGTGCCGTTTTGAACCAGGACCGAGGCCACCGGCCCATGGCCTTTATCCAGTTGCGCCTCAATGATGGTGCCTTTCGCCGTACGGTTGGGGTTGGCCTTAAGATCCTTTACATCGGCAACTAATAGAATCATTTCCAGCAAATTTTCAATACCAATCCGTTTTTTGGCGGAAACCGGCACAAAAATGGTATCTCCGCCCCTTTCCTCCGAAACCAAACCTTATTCCGTGAGACTGGTCTTGATTCGTTCCGGATCAACGCCCGGTTTATCGATTTTATTAATCGCCACAATAATCGATACATTGGCGTCCTTGGCATGATTTATCGCTTCAATCGTTTGCGGCATTACGCCGTCATCGGCGGCAACCACCAACACGGCGATATCGGTGGCTTGGGCCCCACGGGCGCGCATCGCGGTAAACGCTTCATGTCCGGGAGTATCTAAAAAGGTTATTTTGCGATCGTTAAGCTCCACTTGATAAGCCCCAATATGCTGCGTAATTCCACCGGCCTCGGATGCTGTTACATTCGTCTCCCGGATAGCGTCCAGTAGTGAGGTTTTACCGTGATCGACATGCCCCATAATCGTAACAATCGGAGGACGATGGACCAATGATTTAGGATCATCCTCGATCTCCTCCACCTGTAACTTTTGTTCCTCGGTTGGGGCCGCGGTTGCGGTAATTGCATATTCATGGGCAATTAAGGTCATGGTATCCCGGTCGATCTCCTGATTTATGGTGGCCATTACTCCCAAACCAATCAGTTTTTTGATTACATCGGAAGCCGAAATTTCAATGAGTTGCGAAAAATCTTTAACAGTCATTGAATCGGGAAGTTGAATCGATTTCACGCTGGTAACCGGTCCCTGCGGTTTAACCTGTTTAGCCGGAAATACCCTTTGATGTCGGCCTCCCGATCTTGCATTATCCCGGATTTCGGTTTTAATACCGCCATGATTTCCAGGCGCTTTTGATCTTGAATGACCCACTGGCGGTTTTTCCGCTGAAACACCTCGTCGCGGCGCCGGTTGTTGACCAAAGGCCCTTTTTGAATCGGAAACATTTTCATGGCGTTTTCCAGGTTGAAATGGAGCTTTTTGAGACGTTGTTTGTCTTTGATCTCTGACGGGAGGTTTTCCCGGTTTACCGGCCGCCGGCCGGTTAAATTGCGAATAAGGCTTTGGACCGGTTTGAGACGCGGCCGGCCTGTGATTGGAATTATTATGGATTGGTCCTCCTCCCCGTTTACCCGCGGGTTGAGAGGCAGCCCTGGAAAAACCACCGGGACTTAATCGATTAGGATTATCATAGCCCGGACGGACAGGTTTACCAGCCGGCGGTGGAATGGGTTTTTGAACCGGCCTTTCTTTTTCGGGATATTCATTCGCGCTTTTCGGCAGCGGAATCAATGGTTCCTTTTTCGGCAATGTCTTCGGAATGTCAACCACCGGTTTAGCCGGCGGCTTGGCTGTTTCCACCGGAGTTTCTTTAATGAACTGAGGAAATCGTGATTGTTTTTGAACCGCGGGAAAAGCTTGCCGCGCTTGTTCCACAAAATTATCCTCTATCGTGCTCATATGATTTCTGACACTGGCGCCAAGCTTATTTAAGAAATTCATCAATTCCTTGCTTTGAATCCCTAATTCTTTACTTAACTCATGAACCCTTACTTTGTTGATGATAAATCACCCCTATCTTTAATCTCCCCCGGCATAATTAAATATCATTCTCAAAACTCAGCCGCGGGGGAGCCTCTCTCTATCTCGCTTTCTTTTAATAATAAACCTATTTTTCCGGCAAACTGTTTGGAAACCACTCCGATGACTCCCCGGTCCGGACGCCCCACCCATCGCCCAATTTCGATACGGGTACCGTAATTGGCAAAGTCGATATGGTACGACCGGCATAGTGAACAGAAATCTTTAATAGTCCTGGCCGATAAATCTCCGGCGCATATTACCAGATAAACGTGGCGTTTTTTGATTGCGGCCGTGACGGCAGCCGAACCGGTTATGATTTGGCCGGCTTTGGCCGCAAAACCCAGCATTGCTGCGATTTTACTCATGGAATAATTTTCAGCAAATCTTCTCGTAAACTATCTTTGGTTGCTTCGGACAGATCGATTTCCAATGCCGAACTAAGGGACGAGCCTTTCAATGTATGTTCCAAACAGCCGGCATTTGGACAAATATAGGCGCCACGCCCGGATTTTTTCCCGGTCTGATCGACAACCACTTCCCCATTCGGAGTCCGCACAATCCGGATTAATTCTTTTTTAGGTCTGACGGTTTTACAACCCAAACAAGTACGCAGGGGTACCTTTTTTAGTTTCATTGTTTTATTTCTTACCCCTTCTTCGACGCTCTCTTTTTCGATGGAGAAACCAACTTGCTTTGGGTTAATTCTTTTCCCAGTAATTGACCAATCGTAAATCCGTCCGGGTTATCCGGCTCATCCGTTCCGGATATCGCTTTATCGTTAATCCGGCTTTTATCGGCAACCGGTTCACCGTTATCGTTTAAATCACTTGATTCGGTTTCAGGATTGGCGGATTTGCGTTCGCTCAACACATCGGCGAAAAAGTAACCATCTTCCAATGTAATCGGTTCATCATCCATTTCAATCCGGGTCAGAAGCTTGGATGCGCCTTTAGCTTTTTTAGTTTTTTTCTTGGGAACGTTTTCTTCCTCTTCGTCGTCTATCGCCATTATTGCCTGTTCCGGTTCTCCATCGGACTCCACGCTTAAATCGGCGTCACGATAAGCCTGTTCCAACCGATCCGACGAATCGGTTTCGATTTCAGAGTCGGAAATCAAATCATCAGTTTGATCGTGTATGTCTTTAAAACCGATTTCTTCCCTGATTAACCGGTCAATTTCCTCTGATTGCTGCGCGGCCTGTGATTCACTTTTAATATCAATCTTCCAGCCGGTTAGTTTGGCGGCAAGCCGCGCATTTTGGCCTTCCTTGCCGATAGCAAGCGATAATTGAAAATCCGGAACAATGACAATCGCTGTTTTTTTTGACGGCAGTATCTTTACATCGCTAACCTTCGCCGGACTCAAGGAATTAACGATAAACTCAATCGAGTCGAGATTCCAGGGAATGACATCGATCTTTTCCCCTTTCAACTCGCGGACGATCATTTGGACCCTGATTCCTCGCGAACCAACACAGGCGCCTACCGGATCGATCTGGGAATCGCGGCTATAGACGGCAATTTTAGAACGGTATCCCGGTTCGCGGGCAACTGATTTAATTTCAACCAAACCTTCCTGAATTTCCGGTACTTCCAATTCGAAGAGTCGCTTTATCAAGCCGGTCCTGGTTCGCGAAAGTAAAACCTGAGGGCCTTTGGTGGTCTTTTTTACTTCAACCACGTAGGTTTTTACCCGCATGCCCTGTTCATAATGTTCATTCGGCATTTGTTCGTTCGCGGGTAGTATCCCTTCGATTCTTCCCAAATCAATATAGATATTCCGTTGCTCAAACCGTTGAATAATTCCGGTAATCAAATCCCCGACCCGGTTTACAAATTCATCATAAATAATACTGCGTTCCGCTTCCCGAATCCGTTGCACCACAACCTGTTTTGCGGTTTGAGCGGCAATTCTGCCGAATTCCTTTGGAAAAATTTCAAACTCGACCAAATCGCCCAGTTCGTATACGGAGTTTATCTTTTGAGCATCGATTAATGAAATTTCGTTTTTATCATCTTCAACCTCTTCAACCACCGTTTTATGCGTATAGACATGAAAAGCTCCCGTATCGGGCGCAATACGTACCTCGATGCTCTGGGCTACTTTTTGATCGCGTTTATAAGCCGAAGCCAGGGCGGTTTCGATGGCATCGAGTAAAATTTCCTTGCTGATTCCTTTTTCTCTTTCTACTTGTTCCAGAGCATCCATAAACTCATGATTCATTTTCGTTTTTTGCCCCCTTTTATGCATGAGCGCGGGTTAAAAATATCTGATAAATGTGCTTTTTTAATCATATGTATTGGAATTTCAATGGTATATTCGTTCGCGATGCTTGCATCTCTCGTGATGTTTATATTACGCGCGATGTTCACATCGCGAATGATGGATAAACAAACACTTGGATCGTTCCCATCTTTTTTAATTCCCATCAAGGTACCCTGAAATATCTTTCGGCCACACCATGGTCGGCTAAGTTTAATTTCGGCCTTTCGACCGGTAAATCTTATAAAATCCCGTTCCTTGGTTAACGGCCGTTCAGTTCCCGGAGATGAAACCTCAAGTAAATAATGACCGGGGATTGGATCCTCCTTGTCAAGCAATTCACCTAAAGCTTCACTGAAATTACGGCATTCATCGATCCCAACTCCGGTTTCGCAATCAATTGCGCATCGCAAGACCCAATTTACCCCTTCTTTGCGGTATTCGACCTCAACGAATTCATATTTCAACTCTTCAGCTAATGGTGTTCCTAATTTCATTACCAATTCCGCGATTCTACTCCCGGACAAATCACAAACCCCCTGTAATTATCAAAACCCATTTGTTTTTTTAAATGAACTCCTTAAATTTAACTTGGTCTACAAACGGAAGGAGTGGGTTCCCCCACTCCTCTCTTGCATTCTGTAAATTAGTGTACCACAATTATATTGATTTGGCAAGGTATTCTGTTAGGGTTTTTTTCACCTCTTTTTAATCAATACTTTTGGGAGTGCTTCCTAGAACAGCGACCTGCGATAATATTTTGATCTTTGATTGCAGTTCTTCAACTTCGCCTAAGTTAACGAGAGTTTGTAAATAGGCCCGCACCGTATCCGGATCGCTTTTATGAAGTTCATGGGCGCGCCGTAGTAATGGTAAAGCTTTATAATAATTATTCTTTTTCCAGTAATACAACCCGATTTCCTTTAATAGCGGAAAACCGGGATCAAAACGCAGCCCATACCGCCATAATAAAACCATTGCGTTTTTCAGGTGAAAATCGCGGCAAATCAGGCCCGATAAGTACCAGTAGTACCAACGTTTTCTAGCCCGGATAAACAGTTTACCCAGATTGATGATAACCAACCAGCGGTTCCCACTGTCCCAGAGCCGGTCCAACTGCCTGATTTTCAATTCCAATTTGACTTCCGGAGCATTTAATTGATTAAGCAATTGCAGGGTTTGACGCCGGGTGCTGTTATCGGGCGCCAATTGAAGTAATTGCAGTAACGATTCCTGGGCTTCATTATACCGCCCCAGTTTTATTAAACACAAACCAAGGTTCTGATGAGTTTGGTAATGATGGGAATTAAGCGCAATCGCCTGATTCAATAAAATAACCGCATCCGCAAAACGATATCGGCGAAAACAAAATGATCCGAAATTATAATAGGAGCCCCACCAATCGTTATTCAATTTAAAAGCCTGTTGATAATAGAGTTCCGCTTTTTCCAGGTCGCCGTTTTCTTCGGAAAGCAGCGCCAAATTATTCACGATATTTACCCGGGTGGGATCGATTGTTAAAGCTTCCAACCAAACCTGTTCAGCTTCGGTCCTTTCCCCCGCGGCGGCATAAATTGCCCCCATTAAATCCAAAGCAGTCGACTCTTTCGGGTCATAGACCAGAATCGATCTTAATGCGGACAGCGCATCCTCTATTCGCTCGGAATTATGATAAAAAAGAGCTAGTCGCAACCAACCCTCGGTAAATTTAGGAGTTGAATTTAATAAATCGCGCAGCAATTGTTCCGCTTTTTCATTATTATCCATCTGAAAATAAATTTCCGCCAAAACCAGCGGAATACGCGGATGATGAGTGGTAATCCGGTGTAATCGCTCTAAAATGTTGATCGTGTTTTCATAATTAACCGTTACATTACTTTGCAATAGAAACAATATAAGAATATCCGCGGCTTCCACAAATTCGGGGTCGTAGGCGACGGCTTTCAGCAAATTTTCCAATCCTTCCATGCGAATACGGTCGTTTTTAGCCTGCGAAATGGTTTCCAACCCTTTTCGAAAAGCCAGGAAGGCATCGAGCGATTTGGTATACATCCGCCGGTAATTATCGGAATCATCAATGTTGTCAATATTCACGTTTAAATATTTCAATAAAGCCTGTAAACGGATTTCCCATTCCTCTAAAAATTTTTCCTCGGGGACCTTGAAGGAGTCCCGGTATACAAGCCGGTCAAGTTGCGGGTCAAACAGGATTAAGGACATCGTCAGTTCCCGGTTTCCGTTCAACTTTCCCGAGAACCAGAGTTCCTGCCCTTCCCACTCCAATTTGGGAATTTGCTGGGTAAAATATGACTCCAATTGTTGAAATGATAAATCGATATTTACCTGTGCTTGAATTTCAGCCGCGTTAAACCGTAGGGCGGAAAGATCGGATAAACCTCTCGCCAATAAAGGCAGATAAACCGGCTCTTTGTCAGCAATAAAAGGTATAACCTGAATCAAGGCAACCTCCAAAAGTCGTAATTACTTCACCACGTTAACACATTAGTTGTGGATAGTCAATAGGCAGGAAGAGAAGGGCACGAGGATGAATGTTTCTACATCTTATAACATTCTCAGGCACGAGTTAGTTTAACCCCATTTAATATATCGGCATTTTTTTGAAAAATTTACAACCCTATTTTAAATTGATCATTTGTGGATGATACAATTTTAAGGGGAACCGAAAACCAGCGGGAAGTTTTAATTAAATAGGTTTTCCCGATAATCTCCCGGTTGAGTAAATCCGAAACCAGGTTATAAGCGCTTTTCCCGACCCGTTCCTGGTATCGGGTGGTATCATAGTTGTTCAAAGTATTGATGATTCCTTCCTCAATGATCCGGTTGAATTCTGTTTTAATCGACAATAACATGGGTTCCGGCAATTTGACCTGGCTTTGTCCAAATCCGATGGTTAAATCCTCCAAACCATCCAGGTGTTTATCAATTTCGCCGGGAAGATTTTGTTTTACACCTTCCAAAAGCATGGGAATATCATTCTTAGCCGCCGTTTGTACTTTAATTTGCACCATTTTAGCCAATTGATCGGAATTGATCCCAACTTTCACTCCCTGGAGCCGAAGCGTCACCAAAAAAAGGAGAACAGAAAAAAAGCACCCTAAAAACACCCCGCAAAAAACACCGCTCCAATATCGATCCTTGTCAAAACCTTTTTTGGTTGATTTAGCCACTGTATTCCCTCCGTTTCATCATCTCTGGAGCTTGTTCGAAAAGCGCCTGCATTTTCATAGTATGCCAGATAATGGAGCGAATATGATAAAGAATTTAAGACTTTAGAACTATTGTTAAATAGTTCAACCCGGACGATATATTATGTAAAGGAATTTTAGGAGGTTGATGACATGGATGTTCAAACGGCGACAAATCAAACGGTTATTTCAGGGTTGGCCCAATCTCAAAATACTCTGACCCGTACGGAAAAAAGCTCAACCACCCAACTCAGCGTTCAAATCGACCTGCAAGTAGATATCTATGAGCATATGGAGTCGGGAAAAAAAGCGACATATAACAAACCCGGCGCCGTACCGGAGCAGAAGACCATCGAACAGCTCATGGAGGAAAGTAATAAATCCTATGCCCATTTGAAACAAATCGTGACTGAAATGTTAAAACGGCAAGGGCTGAAGTTTCGAGATTTAAAAGATATTACACCCGACGATTTAAAAGAGGTCCGGATTGACGAAACCGCTCAAAAAGAAGCCCAAGCAATGATTGCCGAGGGTGGCGAATCCAGCGCCGCCAATGTCAGCGACCGGATCGTGGAATTTGCCAAGGCTGTTTCCGGGGGCGATAAATCTAAACTGGAATTATTAAAAACGGCTATTGAAAAAGGGTTCGATGCGGCCAGGGAAGCGTTTGACGACAAGAAGCTACCGGATATTTGCATGGAAACGCATGAGTTAATCATGAGTAAACTGGATGCCTGGGCCAAGGAAGACGAGACTACGGCAAACCAGCCTGAGAATGGTACTAATGACGTATCCTAATTAAAAGCGGTGTGAAAAAATCAATTTAACAATAAATGCATAAATATATTAAAATACCTCCTGATGCGCTTTCCTGCATCAGGAGGTATTTTAATTTGCCGCGCATTAAAACCCTGAATTAATTTATGATATTGGTATAAATCCAATTTTCGTATTCATTCATATATTTACCAATCGACTTATATGCTGCCCTCCGGTGTAAAAATGCCCGGAACCCAGTACAATTAATGGTTTTTATTCGTATATTAATATTAAATTGCTTTTAAAATTGATTAAACAAAGAGGTTAGTTGGTTTTTAAGGCTAATTTCATTAAAATATTTTTATTTGGCGCGAATTGCCTAAAAAATGAATTAAAGGTATGAAAGGATACCAAATGAACAACTCTCAATTTGCTTTTATTTATTGTGTCAATGATGAAGCCCAGTTTCAAGATTCATGGCGTCACGTCGCGGCGCTTTATGTAC
>JBJKPO010000450.1:0-9252 GCA_046706235.1 Bacillota bacterium
TAAGTATAGCGTTCTTCCGCTATTTTCTTATGAATATTTTTTTACAGAACGCTATACTATTAATCCGGTGGATAAATATAACAATGTTGTTTGACGAAAATGGAATTTTATATTGCATATATCTTAATATTTGAATATAATGATATTATAATTGAATGGCAAAACTAAGTTGATAATAGTTATGATTTTACTTTCGAACAGGAGGACCGATAATGGAAACTCCGAATGATCTTGAATTATTGCGGGCTAAATCGGATTTATTGAAAGCCATCGCCCATCCGGTCCGGTTGTGCATCGTTCGTGGATTAATTCAACAAGGCGAGTGTAATGTCAATAAAATTCAAGGGTGTTTGAATCTGCCCCAGTCAACCGTGTCGCAGCATCTAGGCAAGTTGCGGGATTTGGGAATCATCCGGGGCAGACGTGACGGGGTGGAAGTCTTTTATCAAGTAGTTAACGAGGATGTCAAAAAGGTAATTCAAGTGCTTTTTTTAAAATTAGAATGAGGTGACCGGTTATGGCAAAAAAAGTGGTGATTGTGGGGGGCGTGGCCGGAGGGGCCAGTTGCGCGGCCCGGTTGCGGCGGCTGGATGAGACGGCGGAGATAATTATATTGGAAAAAGGCGAAGCCATTTCGTACGCCAATTGCGGCCTGCCTTACTATGTCGGTAATATTATTACCGGGCGCGATCAATTGTTCGTTCAAACGCCACAGGCAATGAAAAGCCGGTTTAAGATCGATGTCCGGATCCGCAACGAAGCGATCCGGATCGACCGGGACCAGCGGGAGATCGAGGTCAAGGATCTGGGGCAATACAAAGTATACCGGGAGAGCTACGATATTCTGGTCATGGCTACCGGTTCCAATCCGATCATTCCCAATATTCCGGGTACCGATTTCCGGCAGGTCTTTACATTGCGCAATATTCCGGATACCGACCGGATTAAACAGTATTTGACCGAAAACAAGGTAAACTCCGCGGTGGTGATCGGCGGCGGTTTTATCGGCCTGGAAATGGCCGAAAATTTGGCGCATGCCGGGAAAAAAGTAACTTTGATCGAGATGGCCGATCAGGTTTTAAATAATCTGGATTATGAGATGGCCGCTCCGGTACACCAGGAACTGCGCGCGCATAAAATTGAGCTGATCCTGGGCGATGGCCTGGCGGCGATTAGCCAGGGGCATGACAAGAAACAACTGGATGTGATTACCGGCCATGGCCGGAAAATAACGGCGGAAATGGTTATTTTAGCCTTGGGGGTCCGGCCCGACAGTAAATTGGTCGCCGCCGCCGGGTTAGCCACCGGAACCAACGGGGCTATCCAGGTAAACCGGCAGTTTCAAACCTCCGACCCCGCGATCTATGCCGTGGGTGACGTCATCGCGGTCCCGGAGATCGTATCCGGCAAAACAGGCTGGGTCCCACTGGCCGGTCCAGCCGATCGCCAGGGACGACTGCTGGCTGATCTGATATGCGGCCGGGAAATTGAATATCAAGGGGCCCAGGGAACATCGATCGTTAAAGTTTTCGATCTGACGGCGGGATCGACCGGGCTATCAGAGAAAAGATTGAAAAAATCAGGTATTGAATACCAGAGCGCGATTGTTCATCCCAATTCGCATGCCTCATATTATCCGGGAGCGCTGCCACTAAGCGTTAAATTACTGTTCGCGCCCGCAACCGGCCGGATCTTCGGTGCCCAAGCGGTCGGTTACGACGGAGTCGACAAACGCCTGGATGTACTGGCCACGATGCTGCGGTTCGAGAAGACGGTATTTGACCTGACCGATCTCGAACTGGCCTATGCACCGCCGTTTTCGTCGGCCAAGGACCCGGTGAATATGGCCGGATATGTGGCTTCCAATATATTAAACCAGGATGTCGCGGTGGTTACCTGGGATCAACTTGCGGTCCCGCCTGCTCTCAACTACTTTATTCTGGATGTCCGGGAACCGGCCGAGGTCCAGCTGGGGGCGATTTCGGGCGCGGTGAATATTCCCCTCGACCAATTGCGGGATCGGTTGGGAGAGCTGCCCAAAGACCGGGAGATCGTCGCCTATTGCCAGGTGGGGGTGCGTTCCTATATTGCGACCCGGATTTTAAAACAAAACGGGTTCCGGGTGAAAAACTTAAGCGGCGGTTATAAGACCTATCAAACCGTTATTCGGGAGCGTTCCTTGCTATTAACCGAACATACGCAAGCAGAGACCGCCGGATGTTCGGATTGATGATGCCGTGCACGGACTCGTCAAAGTCTAAAGGAAAAGTTTATCTCACACCAAGGCACAAAGATCACAAAGGAAAACCAAAAAATTTTAAGGCACTTCTTTGTGTTCTTAGTAGCTTTGTGTGATACCGTTAGTTTTTAATAATTATTATTCTTCAAGTAAAAACGGTCTTTGAACTGATTGATGGAGTGGGAATTGGAGGGGTGGCTTCTTATTTGGCGGCTGCCGAGGAAGGAAATATGAGTTTGTTTATTTGAGGTGGATGAGTGGTATATGAAACCGGGAAAATCCCGGCTTTTTTGTTTGGGAGAGTATAAAGTGGGTTGGTTTTATGTAAAAAGAAGGAAGACACATAGTTTTGTCGAAAGAAATAATCAATTATGTATTATGTCGAAAGTTGATAAAATTAGGGTTTGGGGTGGATGGAGGGGATTAGATCCTTTTGTCCTTTAAAAGGATAACCACCATTCTCCAAGGTCAAAAAAAATTCAATTATTGCCGACGCCATCCAGTGGATTCCATTTCCAAGAAAAACGGCAACGGAGAATTTAACCTGCGAATAGGTAGTTGCTGCTATTCTTTTTGGAGGCTCATTATGGATCTATTAAAACTAATTCCTAATTCTTTCATGATTTGATAAGCAGGATTATTCCGGGTTCAATAGCCTTTAAAACACAAAATCGTGGAACCGATTCCCCCTATTACTATGGAGAAATAAAAAAATCAATTACGAACACAACTGATTATCCTACCAAGGTAAGAGAATTCATTAAGAAAGAAATTGAAATTGATTCCAATAACCAAAATCAAATCGGGAAGCTAGTATTCATATGGTATGATTGGCTCAGGATTCATAAAGAAGATTCTGGTGCCAGATGCACCAAAGGGAATATGCTGTATTTGTAAGATTGTAAACCATTAGTACTTTGTCAACACTAAAATTTTGGAACTTGCTACGACAAAGTACCAAAGTAGAGTTAATACAAGAATTTATATGAAAAAATCGTTTTTAGAAGGTTTGATATAATGCCAAAAACCCCAATGATTACGGATTTAAATAGGAAAGCAGTTCCAGGAAGTATTGCTTTACTTGAGAAAAAGAAAATAGGTGATGTGGATCAGTGGTTGTTGATGAGAGGAAAATCAATCGACAACCCTATTTTGCTTTTTTTACATGGCGGTCCGGGTTCGGCAGAATGGCCTTTAGTGCGGCGGCATAATTCGGAACTCGAGAATCATTTTATCATTGCATACTGGGAACAACGCGGAGCGGGAAAAACATTTCGGAAAGGAACTCCGGGGCTGAATGTCGCGCAGTTCATATCCGATACTCGTGAGATAATCGAATATTTACAGATGAAATTCACCAAAAACAAAGTATTTGTATTCGGTCACTCCTGGGGGAGCCTGATTGGAATACTCACGGCCCAGAAATATCCGGAACTTTTTTGCGCCTATATCGGAACCGGACAATACGTTAACGGAACAGAGAATGAAGAAATATCATACCAGTACGTAATGGATACGGCGATTAAGACCAACAATAAAAAAGCCGTCAAGCAGTTGAAAGGGATTAACTACCCGGAACCATACGGAACTATCGACCCGGCAGGAAAGTGGTTCCGAAAATTAATATTGCAACGTGAGTGGCTGTTCAAACTGGGCGGATGCATTTATCAAAAAACATCTTATTTTCGATGGGTATGGCCTTATTTTCATGCTCCCGAATATACCGTCAAAGATTTGACTAATTGGTACCGGGGTTATTATTCTTCCATCAAAGCAATGTGGCCTGAAATTATTAAATATGATTTATCTAAACAGGTTCCGAAACTGGAAGTGCCTGTTTATTTCTTAATCGGCAAACTGGACTTTACTACTCCATCTGAATTGGTGGAAAGGTATTTCAGTCAATTGGAAGCTCCTAAAAAAGAATTGATTTGGTTTGACGGTTCGGCTCACAACCCGATCTACGAAGAACCGAAGAAGTTCAATGATGTTTTAATCGAAATAAAAAGACGGAATGTAGATAATGATTGTTATTAATGAAAAAATCAGTTTGAATCAGAGAAAAATAATACTGATGCTCGCTTTGGGAATACTGGGCAGTGAAATTAATGTATCGATCAAGCTTATATAGCGGAAGTGCCGGAGTTACCCGGATGTATTGCCGATGGAAAGACATATCAAGAAGCGCTTTTAAATAGCGAGGAAATTATTAAGGAATGGATTGAAACCGCAACAAACTTAGAGAAGCCGATTCCCACGCCGAAAGGGAGATTGGCTTATGCTTGAGACCACATAGAGAACGTACCGCCCATTCCATCAATAATAAATTTCAGGGTTTTCCACACCGCTTTTATGGAAGCCCATGGAATTGAAAAGAACCATCCATAACAAACGGAGAATAAGCAATAATGAACCCACCAAAGTTGTGGGTTTTTAGTATTTGGAGAACTACCCGGCAGTTATGATATTAGTATTTGTGAAAGAAAAATGAGAATAAATTCGTTATAGTCTATGCTTGGCCAGATGCCTTAATGGAAAATTAATGAATAATTAGGAGAGCTCATCGATGGCAAATAACTATCCGCTATTGAAGCAGCATTCAATAACAAGTTCACTTTTGTTACATTTAGTACCGGGTGTTTTGATCCTGACCGGGATCTTCCTTTTTTCACAGCCGTTCATTGTTAACTTGTTTCGGGTGGATATCCGGTTGGGACCAATGTTTGGATTCTTATGAAAAGATAATCGTTTTGATTACATTTAGGGAAAAAAGGGCTATCCGGTTTTTTATCCGGATAGCCCTTTAATATGTCATAACCTGGACAAAGCCGGAAGCAACAAGGATCCTGTCGCTCATTAAAAGATTTCTTTTCCAATAAAAGCTCGTGCTTTTAAAGCACGCGAATTGGACGGGTTAGGGACTAAAGGAAAACTTTTTTAACAGAACGGTTTTTTATTGTAAAAAAGAAAATCTTGGCAGGATAATTGTTGAATAATATTGAATATTTAGGTCTCGCTAAGATATTATACCGGCACATGTATGTTCATAGATCTTACGATTTATATTAGGAACTTTATACCGAATAATAACGTAGATACTATTATTGGTAAAATTCTCCGGGTTACCATCATTGCATGAAATTAACGAACTAAACGAGGAGATAATCATTTATATAACATAATAGGGAGAAGAAATGGGAAAGTTCGAATTTGACGGCAAAAAATATCAGGACGGTTCGAGCCATCAAAAGGAATGGGGAATTAAGTTGATCGCCGAATTAACCTTGAGAGGCGATGAAAAGATTTTAGACCTCGGTTGCGGCGATGGGGCCCTGACCAAACAACTGGCCGGTATTGCTTTAAACGGTACAGTAATCGGTGTCGACGCTTCCGAAGGCATGATTAAGGTTGCCAAAGAGATTACTGGGAAAAACTTATCATTCCGGTTACTTGATATCGATGATTTGGATTTCAAGGATGAATTTGACTTGATATTTTCTAACGCGGCGTTGCATTGGGTAAAAGATCATCACAAATTACTTCAAAACTGTTATACCGCTCTTAAATTTGGCGGGATGTTGCGGTTTAATTTCGCCGGTCACGGCAATTGCGCCAATTTTTATGAGGTTGTCAAAGAAGTAATGGAATTAAAGCGATACCGGAAGTTTTTTAGCAACTTTGACTGGCCCTGGTATATGCCCCGGGTTGAAGACTATCAACAGAACTCCGGCTTGGCCGTTTTTAAGGATATAAAGGTATGGGAAGAAAATGCCGATCGGTTTTTTCCAAATGATCGGGAAATGATTAAATGGATCGATCAGCCGTCAATTGTACCTTTTATAAAGCTGATCGCTGAAAATGAACGGGATGGTTTTCGTAATGAAGTTGTCGAAAGAATGATTAAAAAAACCAAACAACTTAATGGGACCTGTTTTGAAACATTCAGAAGGATAAACGTAATCGCCTATAAATAAATATACAAATTTCTATGGACTTTAACGGGAAAACAACCAAAAAAGTAGTTTGGGAGCATTATAGCGAAAAAAATTCCGGTGTGTTATGGTGGGAGAAAAAAATAAAAAGGCAAAAGGGGAAAAATGCAAGGAAAAAACATTGTATTAATAGGAATGCCCGGCGCGGGCAAAAGCACCGTGGGAGTTTTAGTGGCAAAAGCTCTGGGAATGTCTTTTCTGGATACGGATTTATTGATTCAGGAACGAGAAGGCCGTTTATTACAAGATATTATTGACCGGGATGGCGTGGATAAATTTCTAAAAATTGAGGAGCAAGTAATTTTGGATATCGAAAGTATCAATTGCGTGATTGCAACCGGCGGAAGCGTTATTTATAGTAATATTTCAATAAAACACTTAAAAAAGAACGGAAAACTTCTATATTTAAAGCTTGGTTATGATGAAATTAAGCAGCGTATTAATAACATGTCAAGCAGAGGAATCGCCATTGGAAAAGGCCAAAAACTTATTGATTTATTTACTGAAAGAGTCGCCTTGTATGAAAAGAATGCGGATATTATAGTAAATTGTTCGGGTACTACAATTGAAGATGTAGTTTCAATGATAATCAATTTGGCAAGAGATAAATATCTTGTCAATAAAAAAATTGAAGTTTAAAGGAGTAATTGACATAACTATCAATTTAGGTTACTCTTATCGGTGGGATTTATAAATCCGACTCATAAAACAAGGGCGTTTTCGATATATTGTATTGGTTTTAAATTTTTGTGAGATAGGGGTTAAACAATGATCATCAATTCAATTCTCGACTGTATCGGTAAAACCCCGTTGCTTTCTCTGGAGAAGTCAATGGGAGCTAAAATTTTTGCCAAGGCGGAGTTTTTGAATCCTGGCGGCAGTATTAAGGATCGCATCGCTAAATATATGCTGGACGAAGCCGAATCCAAAGGAATCCTCCAGCCGGGGATGACTATCGTGGAACCGACCTCCGGGAATACCGGAATCGGGTTGGCGCTGGCCGGGACTCAAAAAGGATACCGGGTAATCATCGTAATGCCCGAGAATATGAGTGAAGAACGGAAAAAAATAATTACCGCCTTCGGAGCACAATTGATTTTAACTCCAGCCGAAGCCAGTATCGACGGGTGTCTTCGTAAGGTGGCCGAGTTAAAGGCGGATGATCCACTGATATTTGTACCACAACAATTTGAAAACCCCGACAATCCTAAGATTCATTACCTGACAACCGGACCGGAAATATGGGACGATCTTCATCAAGTGGATATCTTTGTTTCCGGCCTTGGCAGTGGAGGGACTTTAGCCGGAGTCGGGCAATTTTTAAAAGAAAAGAACCATCAGATGAAAATTGTCGCGGTGGAACCCAAAAACGTCTCGGCTTTGTTGGGGCATGAACCGGGCTTACATAAGATCCAGGGGATTGGCGACGGGTTTATTCCGGCGGTGTTGGACCCAAAAATTGTGAATGAAGTAGTTGAAGTCAGCGACGATGACGCCATTGAAACCGCCCGTGAATTAGCCCGCAAGGAAGGGGTATTGGTTGGAACTTCGGCCGGAGCTAACGTTTGGGCGGCAAAACAGATGGCTTTAAAATGGGGCAGGGAGTCAATTATTGCCACGATATTACCGGATCGGGCCGAACGGTATTTCAGCACAGCATTAATTTAAACCTCGATTCGACAAGTAAATGAAGTTACTTGCCGAATTCAGGTTAAAAAGGAGGAATAAGTGTTTAAATCGGCGGGAAGTTTTTTCGGTTTTATCATTGGCTTGGCGTTAACGGTGGGGCTGTTGCTTACTCCGCATTTGCTGCCTTGGGGTTACGGAGCCGGATTGAGATGGAATTGGATACAAATCATTCCGGCGGCAATCTGCGGTTTGTTAATCCTGGCGGCAACTTTATGGGGGGGCGGGAAATTAATTACCGGAGCGCAATCCTGGAAAGAGGGTAAATTAATTCTCGGAGTAATTATCATCGCTTTGATCGCCAATACGCTATTTAGTATACTGGTGGAATTTTTAAAATTACAAAGCGGATTACGAGCCCTGGTGGCTGTTTTGGGGGTCCCGGTCATTTACGGGCATCTCGGAGCGGTATTGGGAAAAATCAGTTTAAAGGAATCGATGCTGAATATTTTAAGCGGCGCATTAACGACTATGGGAGCCGGGTTTATTATCGTTGCGCTCATTCGCGGATGGTAGCAGATGTGAGTCCGATGTTTTTTTTATAAATCAGACTTATCATAAACAGCCAAAATCGCCTTAGCGGGCGATTTTAATTTTTCCAGGATAAATTACTAATTAATAAATTTTACCAAAATACCGATACCAAAAGTAATCTGAAATAATCTAATTAAATCATTTCTTTTTATCGACAAATCGACAAATAATCAATACAATTTGTAAGAAGTTTTATATTGTATAAAAGAAGACAGCGAAAGAAAGGGAGAAAAAATGGTTGACCGCAATCCTTCGAAGACGCCGCAAAGGTATCAGCCGTTACCAAAAGGTCAAACGGTAATTGTTTTGACTGATAAAACTCAATTGATGCCGAAAGATCTAAAACCGGAAGATTATCAAAACCCCGTCGCCGGTGAAACCGCTTCCTCCAAAAGTCCCCAAAAAATAAAGAATCAGAAGCCGAATCAACCGGTTCAGACAGCCGATAAAAACGGAGAATGCAGGATTATATACTCCTCCGATATGTTGGAGGCCTATTTGGCCATCAAATCACCGCATAATGCGGAAAAATGGCCTTCGGTTGAGGATGCGTTGCGTTTAATCGAAGCCGAAAATATCGTTAATGTCGATCAAAAAGCAGTAATCGACGCCATTGAGCACCATCGAAGTTCACCGGTTTTAATTGCCCGGGGAGAACCGGCTATTAACGGCAGAGATACTGAGTTAAATGTTTTTTACGAACTTAAAGATCTGCATAAAATTTATATTGAGGATTTGGTTGCCGACGATTTCGGCCGGATTGACTACCATCAGGTAAAAACCGTTCAGACTGCCGGTAGA
>JBJKPO010000451.1:0-16372 GCA_046706235.1 Bacillota bacterium
CGTATCTAAAGTTTTTAGTAATTAAACAACAGCATTGGCCGGGATTAATTTATTCATCAATAAAGGTGAATTCATATTTTTGGTGGGTCCCAGCGGCGCCGGTAAAACCACCTTTATAAAATTGGTCATCCGGAGGGAACTGCCCACCGAAGGCCGAGTTTTTATCGGCCGGAAAAATCTGGCGCTGATGAAACATCATGAAGTTCCATTTTTCAGGAGAAATATCGGAGTTATCTTTCAGGATTATAAACTATTACCCAATAAAACCGTTTTTGAAAACATAGCGTTCGCTCTGGAGGTAATCGAAGCATCCCGGAAGGATATTTTAAAGCAGGTACCGGCGGTATTGGAACTGGTCGGGCTTAGAGACAAAGCCAAGGTTTTTCCCTCCGAACTGTCCGGTGGAGAACAGCAGCGGGTTTCGCTGGCGCGGGCGATTGTCAACCGTCCCTTATTATTACTGGCCGATGAACCGACCGGGAACCTGGATCCCGATACTTCATGGGGGATCATGGATTTACTGGTGGAGATTAATAAACGCGGCACCACCGTGGTCATGGCCACCCACAATAAAAGCGTGGTCGATCGGATGCGCCGCCGGGTAGTCGCGCTGGAAAACGGGCAAATCATCCGCGATGAACAAAAGGGGGTTTATGAGACTTGAAAATTAAGACCTTTTGGTATTTTACGAAGGAAGCTTCTTTCGGTTTAACCCGTAACGGACTAATGAGCATAGCGGCGGTAACTACAATAACCTTGTCTTTAATTATACTGGGTTGCTTTTTTATAGTCATTTCCAATTTTACTCATTTTGCGGAAATGGCCAAAGGGGTACTGGAATTGAAGGTATATTTAAAGGAAAATGCGGATCGGGATTCCCTGATGTCCGCGATCAGTGAATTTAAAGGAGTAAATGGGGTTAAGTTTGTTTCCAGGGAGGAAGGCGCCCGATGGTTGGAAAAGTCACTGGGAGTAAAAAATCTATTTGTAACAAGTGATAATCCATTACCGGATACGTTGGATGTCAGGCTGGATCCGAAAGTAAATGTAAAGAGACTGGTAAAACAGATTAATTCACTGGATGGAATTGATGAGGTCGCTTACGGTAAAACATTTGTGGAAGCAATGTTAATTATTATTCAAATTATTTGGGTTATCGGCATCAGTCTGGTGGTAATCATCGGTTTGGTTGTTTTATATATCATTGTCAATACAATCCGGTTAACGGTGTTAGCCCGGTGGAAAGAGATCGAGATTATGAAACTGGTGGGGGCAACGGACTGGTTTATTCGTTGGCCGTTTATGTTGGAAGGGATTTTTCTCGGGATTTGCGGTGCTTTGGTTTCTTTATTGCTATTGACCAAGGGATACCATATTTTATCAGTTTATATCAAACAGATGGCGCCGTTTATACCGGTACAAGGCGAAGGATTTATTAATAATCGAATGTGTTGGATTATATCCGGAGTTGGAGCAGCTTTTGGAGCAATCGGCAGTACTTGGTCAATTAAAAAGTTTTTACGGGTTTGATTAGATTTCTTATAACCATGAAATACACAAAAGTACACGAAATAAAACCCAATTATTTATTCTTTTCGTGTGCTTTATTATTGATAGTATTATTGCCCTTTAAACTTGCCGGTAGTTTTTGCAGAGGGCGAGGTTAATGTGATTAAGCAAAATAAATTACTGATATGGTTGATACTAATCATTTTCATGGGAACGACTACCGTTGGATACGGAGCTTCCCGTGATGAAATTCAAACACGGATCGATCAAACCAAAAAAAAACTTTCCGAGACAAAACGCCGTGAAAAATCGGTATTGGGAAGCTTATTAAAAACACAGCAAGAGTTGGACGAAATCAGCGTCAATTTGAATCGAATCAGTTCGACCTTGGGAAATACCAAACGCCGCATCGAGGTTATCAAAAAACAGCTTGTCGATGCTCAATCTCAACTTGAAAATTTAAAAAAAGAAATTGGAGGCCGGGAAGGAGTTCTGGATCGGCGATTAATTGCTATATATAAGTATGGGTATCAAAGTTCACTGGAAGTTTTATTCAGTTCTAGAAGTTTTGCGGAGTTTATCAATCGATTTGAGATGATTGGCAGTTTTATAAAAGATGATCTTCGTATGCTGCAAACTCTTCAGCGGCAACAAGATTTTATCGCTAAAAAACAGGAGGAAATTGCCGAAAAAAAAGATGAGTTGGAGATTCAAAAGAATGCTTATACCCAGCTTCAAATTCAAAATAAGCAACAACAAAACCGTCAATTAACGGTAATTCAAACCAAGCAACATGAATTGTCGATTCTTCAAAACGATCGTAAAGACTTGGAAGATGCGCTTGATGAATTGGAACAAACTTCCAAGGAATTGGAAGCCCAAATCCGCAATTATCAAAACCAAAACCAAATCGCATTGGGGACCGGAAAGTACATATGGCCGGTTCGAGGCAGAATTACTTCATATTTCGGTTATCGTTATCATCCAATTTTAAAGAAACGAAAATACCATAGCGGGATTGATATTTCATCGCCATACGGTTCATTGATTTTGGCCGCTGATTCCGGTGTAGTTGTTTTTGCCGGACTTAACGGCGGTTATGGTAAGATGATTATCATCGATCATGGTTCGGAAATTTCAACTGTGTATGGTCATTGTTCGTTATTACAAGTAGACCAAGGGCAATCAGTCACCAAAGGCCAGACAATTGCCCTGGTGGGCAGTACCGGATTGAGTACCGGACCGCATCTGCATTTTGAGGTCCGTAAAAATGGGGTACCGGGGGATCCATTACATTATCTTGGGAAATAGGTATTTTACTTTGCGTTTTTAAAAGGAGCGATTGTTAGTGGTCTGGAAAAAACGGGCGCGAATGGTTTTACTTTCAATTATCATTTTTAGTATTTTTGCTTACCTTGGCTGGTGGTGGCAGGGAAATGTCCGGTACGGAAAGTACCGGAATTTGATTCATGCGTTATACATAATTTCATTTGTTAAAATTAATTATTATAAACCGGTTGATTCGGTCCAAATGCTGAAAGTCTATTTACGAACAGGCAGTATTGCCCGTACCCTGAAATCATTAAATGATCCGTATACGGAACTGTTGTCAAAAGAAGACTTTAACGAACTGCGCAAAGAAACCAACGGTTATTTTGATGGAATTGGAATCTACCTGCAAAAGGATGAACCGGTGATTTGGAAGGTTGCAAACGATACCCCGGGTGAGAAAGCCGGATTACGCGCCGGCGACCGGATTATTGAAGTGGATCGTATACCAGTGAACAACTCGCAATCCGTCATCAGTAAAATCAAAGGCAAGGCAGGAGTCGAAGTATTGCTGGGGATTTTAAGAAATGAACGGGGGAAAAGTGAAATTTATAATATTCGGGTAACCCGGGCTAAAATATATATCCCTACCATTCAAATGAAGATTTTAGACGATCCGGTTCTCGGAAAGTATGCTTTTTTAAAGATTGATCAATTTTCGGATACCACCGCCGGCGATTTGGGGAAGAAATTGGCAATTATCGATCGATTAAATCAATGCAGCGGTTTGATAATTGACTTGCGCGCTAATCCCGGAGGGTTATTGGATGCGGCGGTTGATGTGTCCGGTTATTTTCTGGCCAAGGGGACTCCGGTGCTTTATATTTATAGACGGGGGCAATTGGTTAAAGTCGCTAAAACAAATAAGGTAACGGTTCATAAACAATTACCAATAGTAATTTTAGTTGACTGTTGGAGCGCCAGCGCCGCGGAAATCCTGGCGGGAGCTTTAAAAGACCAAAAACGGGCCGTTTTGGTCGGGACAGCCACCTATGGTAAGGATCTAATTCAAGAGGTTAAGGAATTGCCTGGTGGAATGGGTTTTAAAATTACGGTATATAACTATCTGACTTCAGGCCGGGTTAATATCCATAAACGGGGCGTACAACCCAATCAAACGGTAGGCGAGTCCTTGAATAAAATCCTTAATAAAGGCGATACGGTTCGACTTTTAAAAATACAATCATTACAAGAACAGGCGGCGTTAAGAATTTTGCGAAATCAAGTTTTAAAACGCCGGACTCCACAGGCAAATTCTAAATTGGCGGGTTAACAGTTGTGTTTTCTTACAGGTGGAATAGTTTGTATCGAAAAGGGGCTGTCCCAAAAGGTCGGCCTCTTGTTTATGAGAAAAAACGCCTGATAAATTTAGTGGCGCGGAGAAAATTAACCAAGTTTTGAGATTTTTATAAATGCGGGCCTTACAACTTGAATAAACCGGCCATCCGGGCCTTTGCGAAAATGGATATTTGAATTGCCGTTTCGTAAAGAAAAGCTATCCTTGGCATTATTATCTCTGGCGTTATCTTTTTGGTTTTCATTGAATCTGGTCATTTTAAATCGCCCCTTTTTTAGATTTGTTCGTTTTGGACTTCATTATAATCACATTTTTATAATCAACACATCAATACTACTGGAAAACCTTTGATATACAAGTAATTTATATTTCGGCACGACTGAAAAAATTCTTAAGCATATTTTGGAAATTTTTCTAGATTTCTTCCATAGACCAACTGAAATTTTTTTCGCCAAGAATCGATCATGATGAAGGAAATAAAGCAAAATTATCGAATATATGTTTGGTTGATCTGAATTTAAATACGGTATAAAATAAATGCACAAATTGCCGGATAAGTGAGAATAAGTATTTTGAATCGTCTAGAATTAATTCACCACGAAGAGCACGAAGGATAAATAAAAGATAAAAGTGCATTTGCGGGTACATTCGGATTTACAATCTTCGTGGTTAACATGATGTATTCTTGATTAAGAAATTCAAATTATTTATTATAACTTATATAGTATGGCCAATATTTAAAAATATAACATGCAATCGTTACCAGGACAAGTCAGGAGTGTAAAAGATTGGTTAAAAAGTTTGTAATTCAATCGGAATACCAGCCCCGGGGCGACCAACCCCAGGCCATAGCCGAACTGGTTAAGGGCATAGACTCCGGATGGCGGGATCAGGTTTTGTTAGGAGTAACCGGATCGGGGAAGACTTTTACCATGGCCAAGGTAGTTGAGGAAGTTCAACTTCCGACACTGGTACTGGCGCATAATAAGACTTTGGCGGCCCAGTTATTCAGTGAATTCAAGGAGTTTTTCCCTGGAAACGCGGTTGAATATTTCGTCAGTTATTACGATTACTATCAACCGGAGGCATACGTCCCCCAATCCGATTTATATATCGAAAAAGACTCCAGTATTAACGAAGAAATAGAGCGCTTGCGCCATTCAGCCACTTCTTCGCTGCTGAGCCGGAATGATGTAATCATTGTGGCCAGTGTTTCTTGCATATACGGGTTGGGTTCCCCGGAAGATTACGAGTCATTGACACTATCGTTAAAATCCGGTGAATTCAAAGAACGGAATCAGTTATTACGACGTTTGGTGGGGATTCAATACAGCCGGAACGATGTTGGTTTTTCCCGGGGGACCTTCAGGGTCCGGGGCGATGTCATTGAGGTTATCCCAATATACGGGGAAAACATTATTCGCCTTGAGTTATTTGGAGACGAAGTTGAGAAAATCGTCGAGGTCGATCCGGTAACCGGGGAAATTCTGCAAAATTTGGAGGAAGTGGCGATTTTTCCGGCTACTCACTATATTACCTCCGAAGCCAAAATGAAACAAGCAATTGTTTCCATTGAAGAGGAACTTGAAAGCCGTCTGCGGGAGTTTCGGGAAGCCGGGCTGCTTTTAGAGGCGCAACGTCTCGAACAGCGGACCAGGTTCGATCTGGAAATGATGCAAGAGTTGGGTTTTTGCCAGGGTATCGAAAATTATTCCCGTCATTTGACCGGCAGGACGCCGGGTGAAGCTCCGGCTACCTTATTTGATTATTTTCCGAAGCAGTTCCTGTTATTTGTGGACGAGTCGCATGTTTCCATTCCTCAGGTCGGCGGGATGTACGCCGGGGATCGTTCCCGGAAGGAAACCCTGGTGAAATACGGGTTCAGGTTGCCGTCGGCCCTTGATAACAGGCCTTTGAAGTTTAACGAGTTCGAAGAACGAATCAACCAGGCAATATATGTTTCGGCGACACCGGGTTCATATGAGTTGAAGCGGGCGATCCGGGTGGTGGAACAGATCATTCGGCCCACCGGATTGGTGGACCCGGAGGTGATTGTTAAACCGGTCCAGGGACAGATCGACGATTTGATGGAAGAGATCCGGCTCCGGGTTGATAATAATGACCGGGTGCTGATCACCACGCTTACCAAAAAGATGGCCGAGGATTTGACGGAATACCTGGATGGAGCGGGCTTTAAGGTTCGCTATTTGCATTCCGAAATCAACACTCTGGATCGGGTTACGATTTTACGGGATTTGCGGCTTGGCAAATTCGACATATTGGTGGGGATTAATCTGCTACGGGAAGGTCTTGATCTGCCGGAAGTCTCCCTGGTGGCGATCTTGGATGCCGATAAGGAAGGATTTTTACGGTCGGAGACTTCCCTGATTCAAACCATCGGCCGGGCGGCCCGTAATGTTCAAGGTAAAGTAATCATGTACGCCGACCGGATTACCGACTCGATGCAACGGGCCATTCGGGAGACCAACCGGCGCCGTGCCAAGCAGCTTCAATTCAACGAAAAAAATGGAATTACGCCGGAATCCGTTAAAAAAGCGGTGCGGGATTTGATTCAAGCCGAACAGGCCGCCGAATCCAAGGTAGAATATGAAATTAGTAAGAATCCCCGGTTGCGGCCGGATGAAATTAAAGCTAAAATAACCGAACTGGAAACGGAAATGCTGAAGGCCGCCGCTGAATTGGCTTTTGAACGGGCCGCGGAACTGCGGGATGAAATGCGGTATTGGGAGAAGGCTCTGGGGGGAGGATCTTAAAACCTAGAAGGAACCACTAATGGATACTATACTTGTAAAAATCGATTTGTCAAATGATTTTGTGTTAATTGATGTGCATTCGTGGTTAAATAATAAAGGCGATGTGGAACCACTAATGAACACGAATGGACACTAATATTTTCAAAACCGGTTTGTCAAATGATTTATTCGTATGTATTTGTGGTTAATACAGGGAGATTTGTAAATGAGCCTAAATAAACATGAGTATAGAGAAGTTTTGATACTTAAGGATGAAGTATTTCGAATTATCGGCTCCGCTTTGAACGTATCCAATGAGCTTGGTTGTGGTTTTTTGGAAGCGGTTTATCAGGAAGCATTGGAAATTGAATTTGCTGATAACATGATACCTTATGAGGCTCAAGAGAAAATCAATATTAGCTATAAAGGAAGAACGTTGAACAAAGAATATATTGCTGACTTCATATGCTTTGATGAAATTATTGTCGAAGTAAAAACAATTAAAAAAATAACTGTAATTGAAGAAGCACAGCTAATAAACTATCTCAAAGCTACCAAACTTCCTTTGGGAATAATCGTCAATTTCGGTAACCCCAAACTTGAATGGAAGCGCTATGTAAACTAATCCTATTATTCATGGTTAAAAAATAAAAGGCAATGGGAACCACTAATGAACACTAATACTACTAAAAACTGATTTGAAAGATTTATTCGTGTTAATTCGTGTGCATTCGTGGTTAATAAGTTAAAAGTATTTGCTAGGAGGCATTTTAATGTCCAGCAATTATATTCGCATTAAAGGCGCGCGGGAACATAATCTGAAGAATATCGATCTTGAAATCCCCCGCGATCAATTGGTCGTTTTGACCGGGTTGTCAGGTTCGGGCAAATCGTCACTGGCGTTTGACACCATTTATGCCGAAGGGCAGCGCCGGTATGTGGAGTCGCTTTCGGCATATGCCAGGCAATTTCTGGGACAGATGGACAAGCCGGATGTCGATTATATCGAGGGCCTGTCGCCTTCGATCTCCATCGATCAGAAAACCACCAGCCATAATCCCCGTTCCACGGTAGGAACGGTAACTGAAATATACGATTATCTCAGGCTGCTTTACGCCCGGATCGGGCATCCCCACTGTCCGGATTGCGGAAAGCCGATCACCCAGCAAGCCGTGGAACAGATTGTGGATCAAGTCCTTAAATTGCCGGAAGGCTCCAAATTTATGGTGCTGGCCCCGGTGGTACGGCAGCGCAAGGGGGAGTACGATAAATTATTTGAAGACTTCAAGCGGGATGGTTTCGTCAGAGTGCGGATCGACGGTAATATTCACGATTTAAGCGAAACCATCAATTTGGAGAAATATAAACAGCATACCATTGAAGTTGTGGTTGACCGGCTGGTTATCAAGCCCGACATCGGGCAGCGCCTGGCTGATTCGATCGAACTGGCGTTGAAGCTGGCTAAGGGACTGGTGACTATTGCCGTAATCGACGGCGCGGAGAATATTTTCAGCGAGAAATTTGCCTGCCCGGAGTGTGGTTTCAGTTTCGAGGAACTCACGCCGAGGATGTTTTCATTCAACAGCCCGTACGGTGCTTGCCCGGATTGTGCCGGATTGGGATATAAAATGGAGATTGACCCAGAGTTGGTGATTGATAAAAATTTATCGATTAACAGCGGCGGCATCAAGGCCTGGAGTTCCGACCAGGATTCCTGGTCATTGCAATACCTGCGGTCGGTGGCCAAAAAGTTTAAAATTAACCCGGATCGTCCCTTAAGAGAAGCCACCGCGAAGCAATTGGATGTTTTGCTTTACGGCACCAAGGGCGAGAAGATTGAAATTTCCTACCAGGGACCGGATCGTGAGTTTCGCCATTCCGCCGCGTTCGAGGGAGTGGCCCGCAATTTGGAACGGCGTTACCGGGAGACCAACTCCGAATATATGCGGCGTGAAATTGAGAAATTTATGTCGGTCAAGGCTTGCATCGCGTGTAAAGGCGCCCGTTTAAAGAAAGAAAGCCTGTCCGTATTTATCGGCGGGTTGAATTTAAGCCAATTGACCGCCATGTCGGTCCGGGAATCAAAGCTTTTTTTAAACGAACTATTGTTGTCCGAAAAGCAAACGGCCATCGCCAGACTGGTATTAAAGGAAATAAACGAACGGTTGGGTTTTTTGATCAATGTCGGGTTGGACTATCTGACCCTCGACCGGGCCGCCGGGACGCTTTCCGGGGGAGAAGCCCAGCGGATCCGGCTGGCCACCCAGATTGGTTCTTCGTTGGTGGGAGTATTGTACATTCTCGACGAACCCAGCATCGGGTTGCATCAACGCGATAACCGGCGGTTGATTGATACCTTGAAGGGATTGCGCGATCTGGGTAATACGGTGATTGTGGTCGAGCATGACGAGGAGATGATCCGCGAGGCCGATTTCGTAGTGGATATCGGGCCGGGGGCCGGAGTTCACGGCGGCCGGATCGTGAAAGCGGGGACCCTGGCGGAAATCATCGCCGAACCGGATTCAATTACCGGACAATACCTTTCCGGCGAAAAACAAATTGTCGTGCCCAAGCGCCGTAGGCAGCCAAACGGCAAATATCTGGAGATAATCGGGGCCAGGGAACACAATTTGAAGAATATTAAGGTGAAGATCCCGTTAGGACTGTTCGTATGCGTTACCGGAGTCTCCGGTTCCGGAAAAAGCACTCTGATTAACGATATCTTGTATCCGGTGGCCGCCACCAAATTAAACCGGGCCACCACTCTTCAAGCCGGCGCGCATGAAAAGATTATCGGTTTTGAATATCTGGATAAAGTAGTGGATATCGATCAATCTCCCATCGGGCGGACTCCCCGTTCCAATCCCGCCACTTAAACCGGTGACTTCGATCCGGTCCGCGAGTTGTTTGCCGGGACTCCGGAGGCCAAAGCGCGCGGCTACGCCGGGGGGCGGTTTTCGTTTAACGTAAAGGGGGGCCGGTGCGAGGCCTGCGCCGGGGATGGCATCATCAAAATCGAGATGCATTTTTTACCTGATGTTTATGTTCCGTGCGAGGTGTGCAAGGGGAAACGTTATAACCGGGAGACCCTGGAGATTAAATACAAGGGTAAAACCATCGCCGATGTTCTGGACATGACGGTGGAAGAGGCATTGGAGTTTTTTTACAATATACCGAAAATTCGCCGGAAACTGGAGACGTTGCATGACGTTGGTTTGAACTATATCAAACTGGGACAGTCCGCCACCACCCTATCGGGAGGCGAGGCCCAGCGGGTCAAACTCGCCACTGAGCTTTCCCGGCGCTCCAACGGCAAAACCCTTTATATTCTGGATGAGCCGACCACCGGCTTGCATTTCGCCGACACCCATAAGTTGTTGGAAATGTTGCAACGTTTAGTCGAAGCCGGGGATACGGTGCTGGTGATCGAGCACAATTTGGACGTAATAAAGACGGTGGATCATATTATCGATCTGGGGCCGGAAGGCGGCGATCGCGGCGGTGAAGTGATCGCCACCGGCACCCCGGAAGAGGTCGCGGAGGATGAGGGTTCGTATACGGGGCAGTTTTTGCGGAGGATGCTGGGGGAACAGGTTGGACCGTTGAGGGAGAATAGAAAAACAAAAACCGAAAGTGCAGTTTGAACATAATTTGGCAAGATCAAAGGATTTGATTAAAATATGTCAATCATATAAATTCGAATTTAAAAGGGTTTTGATCCGAAGGGTATTTAGTTTTTTTATGTCTTAAAATGTTAATTAATAAAAAAGGAAGGAAACCCAATAGATTTACAGAATAAATAAGTTGAATCAATAAAATATTTTAATAAACACTCTACAGAATGAAGCTGTTAAGAAATTAATTTTAAAGGATAAATCATGAATATAACAGAACCTGAAATACAAAAAGCAATTAATAATTTATCAAATGTAATAAGAGCTGAGAATATTGAAAAGAGCAGCTATCTGGAGCTCTATGCAGGAATAGAGATTCTTAATAGCGTTAATAATATTAAAAACCAAATAATATATGGTCGAAGAGGGACAGGAAAAACACATCTTTTATGTGCATTAAAAGAACTATTAATTGAAAGCTTCTATACTGAAAAACGATTACCTATATACATAGATATTAGGAAAATTTTACCCTTAGTATCTTTGGGACTTGATGATAAGGTTTTATATGCAATACTTATATTTCAATATCTAATTAAAGAAATTATTGATTGTCTTATAGAAAATTTACAGTTTATATATAATATTAATCCCTTTGAAGGAAATAAGATTTTTGAGAAATTTAAGGAAAAAGAACTTAGAACAATATTAAATAACCTAAACTTAGAATATGATGGCAAAAAGATTAGCAAAATTGGTGAACTAGAGTTATCTGAAGAAGAAATAAGAAGTATCGCAAGTAATTTGAATCTTTCACTTACTCCAGAATTATCTGGAGCAATTTCTAAGTCCATAAAGTCAAACTCGAAAACTCGATATGTAAAATATATTTCTTTTTCCGATATTTCTCAATACTTATCATTGATACCTGAGAAACTCAGAGGAATAAGAATCTTTTGCTTACTTGATGAATGGTCTGAAATTCCTTTAGATGTCCAACCATATTTGGCTGATTTACTTAAGCGAGGGTTTATTCCAAGCAAATTCACATTTAAGATTGCAGGTATAACTAACAGAACTTATTTGTCTCAGAGAACATCATATAGAGTTCTAGGTTTTGAAGATGGTGGAGATATTTTTGCATATAATCTAGATAATAGATATATTTTTGAAATAAACAAGGTGCAAACAAGGGATTTTTATAATGAACTTTTATATAAGCATGTAAGCATCTTTAGTAACGTTGTTAAAACTCACTTTTTTGATAAAGAAAGAAATAAAGCTGATAAAAATTTTATTAACAATTTCTTTACTAATCATTCTCTTTCAGAAATATTAATAGCTTCTGCTGGAATACCCAGGGATTTTATGAATTTATTTATTAATTCATATGATAAGTTTCTATTAAATGTAAGTAGTAATAGTACTAGAATAACCGTAAACCATGTTAGATTGGCAACTATTGATTGGTATCAAATTGATAAAAAAAATGAGATTGAAAAAGATGCAAATACCAAGATACTTTTAGAAAAAATTGTTAATGAAATAATTATTCAAAAAAAGAGAACTCATTTTATTATACCAGAAAAGTTTTCATCGAATAGGTACCTTCAAAATCTTATAGATTTAAGAGCACTTCATTTGAGAAAACGTGGAATATCACATCAAGATATTAAGGGTGTGAATTATAATGTTTATTCTATTGATTATGGTTGTTATACAAGTTTGAATATTTATCAATCGAGTTTAGATTCCCAATTATTATATCAAATATCGACTATAGAGGACTTTAGGGAGATACGGAGAGTATCTTTGGAGGATGAATTTTTTAATAAATTTATATTAGAAATCGGAGAAGCGTTTAATTGTCCTTATTGCGGAAAAACAGTTGATACAAATCATACTGCCTATATTAAAAAGAAATTATGTAACAATTGTTATGAAGAAATAATACATTAAGAGTCTATTATTCACATTTCTGTCCATTTACTTTACTATTATTACGGTTTTATTATTTATTGTTATTTGATAAATTTTAATGAACCCTGTAAACCCCCCATATCAATTTTTTATTTTCTTTTTCCAACCGCATCCCGGATTTGCCGTACGAACTGCCTGATATCATCCAGATCATTCTTAATAATCGCGTAGAGTTCATCATCGGTAATCTCATGATACAAATGGACCAGCCGGTTCCGGTATCCGGCCATCTCAACTAATTTTATACTCATTTCGGGAGTAACGAAATCCATTTGGGTCAATCCCCGGGCGATGGCTTTATATTCGGTGGACAAGTCCAGATGTCCCGATTTGGCAAGAAGATGGCGGCCCACATCGAAGATCGCCTCCAACGAACGCCGCAAATAACTTTCAGCCGCGCCGGTCTTGATTTTATCATCGCAAAAATCCGCGAATGTTGTTTGCGCCAGTTGTTCCAATTCGGCAAGATATCCGGCGATCATATTCAGTCTCTGGTTAACCAAGATCAAATCAATCATTTATACCTCCTCCAACGCTTCTTCCAGATATCTTTCCAAAAAAGGCCGGAAATCGGCCGCCCGGCGCAAGATGTTCATTTCGTATTCATCCTTCTTTTCCTCGCTCACGGCATACAGGCAACGGCCTTTTAGTGCTTCTACTTGAAACACCGAATGGTTTTCCTCGAGAAAAACCAAATCAAGCTTGAAGGGGCGGACCAATTCCTCCAACTCGTTATAAAGGGCGGCATATAGTTTGGCCCGCGCGGGAGGCTGAGGTAGTGGATCTTCGGTAACTACTCCCACATCCAGATCGGTTAACGGATCTGACGGTATTGCGGGCAGACCGGATAAAAGCGCCGAACCCGCTGCGCTTTGGGAGCCGAAGAGGTAAAGTAGAGTGATTTTGTACTGCTTACAAATGCTTTCTAAAACGGATTTATGGTTCATTTTAGGGAACTAATACTCCTTTTTTAGCTTCCCGTTATTATTGTATAGATAAAATAAAAGAAGATTACTTTTCACTAGACAAATAAATCAAATGACTACCGGAATCAATAATAATACTTGCTTTATTTAAAAGATCATATCCGATTATAGCGTTTATATCAAAACCATAATCCATGGCTCCTATTTGCAAAATAAAATTTGACACTTTTGTATTATCTATAATAATTGATTCTATACTTTTCTCGTAAACATATTCCATACCTCCAATACCTCGTATTGGATGAATTTTATCATTTTGCTCAGGCTGCAAATTCAACTCAAGAGCAAATTCGGCGGATATTATTGTTGACATTGAACCGGTATCAATAAGAGCCTTGGAAATGGTAATGGAATTAGCATTATGCTGTAATGTTATTTCAGTAAAAGGAAGTCCATTCTCTATGTTCAAAGACCTCATCCCGGCCTTACCCCCACCCACTTCAGTTCTTCAAAATTTAATTGATCCTTGCTGGTATGAACAACGTAATATTCTCGATCCTTGTGGACTTTATGCAGATCAAGGTATTTTCGTAAAGCTTTTTTGCTATCCTCATTAAAGGACTCAATTACCGCAACTTGTTGGATAATTCTATTTGGTCCATCAGTATAAGCATCAACAGCTTCTATAAGTAACCATTGTGATGGAAATAGTTTTTTTACATCCTCCCAAACCATTGATACTCCTCCCCTTTTCGATCATTTATATTTTTTCTAAAACCTCTTACAAATGTTCTCTAAAGTGGTACCGGGATTCATTGTCACGAATTATCGCTCCTTTTTAAGCTTCTTAATTATTATTATACAGAACTATCCGCAATTTAGCAATCAAAGGCCGGGTATTACCGGATTAAATTGAAAACATTGAGTATAATGCTATAGTATGTTATAGTTGTTTTGAATAAATGATTGCAGAAAAACTTGAAAAATATTAAAGCCGGGTGGCGGAATATATGGAGATCAATATAACACCGTTCGAAAAAGCAATTTCCGCTTTGCAACGGGGAATTTTGAGAAGTAAGGCGGCTCCCGGAGATGAAGAATTTCAGGATGCAGTTATATTAAGATTTAAATATACAATAGATTTGGTTTGGAAACTATTACAGCGATACATAAAAAACGCGGGGATTCAGGATCAGGAGATTCGCACCAAGCGGGATTTATTCAGGGAAGGCGCCCGGATTGGATTGATTGAGAATCCGGAAAAGTGGTTCGTTTATTACGAAGCGCGGAATGCCACCTCCCATACTTACAATCAGGAAATTGCCGGAGAAGTTTACCGGGCCGCCTTGCAGTTTTTTGACGACGCTGTATTATTGTTGCGTGAATTGCAAAAAGAGGCCGGCCATGCTTGATTTATAATAAAACAAGGTAAGGGGGCGGATTAGCTTGGAAGATCAGAACCGGGCCGGTAAACCGTTTTTTCCCCGCGCCGCCGGGTTGCCTCGTCTGGAACGGGTTGATGCCGGTTGCGGCGTTGGCGGGTTTATCGATGTGGAAACCACCGGTTTGAGCCCACACCAGGATGAAATTATCGAGCTGGCATTGATTTTATTCGCTTTCAACCGGGAGACGCGTTCCATTGCCGGGATTGTGGATGAATACACGGGCTTGCGCGAACCGGCGGTCCCGATTTCCCCCGGAGCCGCAAGAGTAAATAGAATCACCATGGATGAAGTCCGTGGCCGGCGGTTGGATGACAAACGGATTGAAGGGATGATTGATCGGGCTGAATTTTTAATCGCCCATAACGCGCCATTTGATCGTAGTTTTGTCTGTAAGGCTTACCGGAGCGCCGCCACCAAACCATGGTTTTGTTCCATGAGCGGGATTAACTGGTACCGGATGGGCTGCAGTTCCCGCGGCCTGCAAAACCTGCTAAAGAATCACGGTATCCGGCCTGAAAAAGCCCACCGGGCCGACGGCGATGTCCTGGCCGCGATTCAGCTTTTAACGCGGCTTAATTCCGAGGGACGATATTACTTGGACGAATTGTTGGGGACGGAGAACAAAGTAGTTTAGAAGAATATAAATCCCGATCCGGTTTTTGCAGGAAACCGGATTTATTTGTCGAAAAAAATAACTATAATTTTGGAGGTAGTGAGGTAGTACGGTAGGGAAATAAGGTTGTCAGGTAGTACGGCAGGCGCATGAATACAAGTAACCATCCCCGGAAGATTCCTCTTTTAACCTGGAGCGCCGTTTTCACCAATCTACAAATTTTTAGGAGGTATAAAAATGAAGTGGCAGTCTAAAGTTATTATTTTAGTTTTGGTGATCGCTGTAGTTATTGGCGGAGTATTGCTTTGGACCCAAAAACCCAGTAATGAACCATATCTGGTAGGAGCTTTTTGTTCGGTAACCGGTCCCAACGCGCCTTTAGGAACTCCAGAACGGGATACTTTATTGATGCTTGAAGAACAGATTAATAAAGCCGGAGGAATAAACAGTCATCCCTTGAAACTGATTATCGAAGATGATGGTTCCGACAATACCAATGCGGTTAAAGCTGTCAAAAAGTTGATTGAACAAGATGGAGTTTGTGCGGTAATCGGAAGCAGCGGCACGGGACCGACCATGGCGGTAGTTCCAATCACTGAGGAAAGTGAAATCCCACATGTTTCAATGGCGGCAGGGATTGCTATCACTAATCCTTTAAAAAAGTGGGTTTTTAGGACTCCGCAAACCGATGTGTTGGCGATTGGAAGAATTCTTGACTATTTAGTAAAGAAAAATATCAGTAAAGTGGCCATGATATATGACTCTAATGCTTTTGGCACCAGTGGCCGGGATCAATTACGGATTTTGGCTCCAAAACAAAATATTAATATTGTGGCGGAAGAGGCTTTTGGCTCCAAAGATACCGATATGACCGTCCAACTCACCAAGATTCGCACCACGGATGCC
>JBJKPO010000452.1:0-11605 GCA_046706235.1 Bacillota bacterium
GAATACGCCGCAGCGGGAATCAAAATCAACGCCATCACCGCTCAAAACGAGACCGAGACCGACCAGTTGAGTTTGATGCCCGCCTGTTACTGGCATCCTGAAATGGAGATGTCCTTCATCCGCGATCATATGGTTCCAATACTAAGAAAAAATAATTTAGATCCGGAAATATGGATTATGGATCATAATTATATCATGTGGCGCAGGGCAAAATGGATGCTCGACGATCCCAGCCTGAAAAAACTGGTGAAGGGCGTTGCCTTTCATACATATGAAGGTTCCGCCGCAGTGATGAGCCTGTTGCATGATTTTCATCCGGAGATCGACATTCATATGACCGAATACGGAATACCCTCGAGTCATCCCCTATGTTCATCCGGAATTATATTCACGGAGATCATGCGCAACTGGTCAAAAAGCATCATTTGTTGGAACCTGGCCGTCGATGAAATGGGGTACCCCAATATCGGTCCATTCAAAGGTATTGGTGGAGTCGTTGCAATACACTCCCAAACCCATGAAATTGAATATACTTCGCAATATTGGGCGCTGGTTCACTTCAGTAAATATATTAAACGCGGCGCCCGCCGCATCGCTTCGGAATGTTCTTTCGACAATTTATATCACGTGGCGTTCCTGAATCCCGGCGGAGAGTATGTTGTAGTCATCACCAATCCGGGCCCCGCAACGGAAGTCAGCCTGGATATCAAGGACCGGTATGCCGCGGTCCCCATACCCGGAGATTCGATTAGCACCATAACTTTTACTTGATTTCATGATTAATCCTATCCCGGCGAAGCCGGAATAAAATATCAAAACCATTACCACGAAATTAACGAAAAGAAACTACGAAAAACACGAAAAAGTAATCGCTAAAATTGTTTTTTCGTGCTTTGCAGTTGCTCTTTTTCGTGTTTTTCGTGATAAAAAAGTTTTGACTTTATAAATCCTTTGGTGACGTTATAGCAAATTGATTTTTGACGAATCAATATTACCGTCTTGATCGACCAAATTTTGGTCCGCATGGACATATTCAATCTTACCAGCGAACATTTCATGGGATCCGGTATTAATGGAATCAACCACCGTGCATTCAATATTCACGGGACAATCAAGCAAGACCGGAGCATTAACTTTAACGCCCTGGATTGTTTTGACTTGGAGTTTGGCCAGTTTATCCTCATCCCGCCCGCTGTGACTGCCGAGATAATTAAATACCTCCGCCTGGTCCTTGGAAACCAGATTAACCACAAAACAGCCGGATTCTTTAATTAAACGGTGTGAATACCGGGAAGGAACGATTCCCACCATAACCATCGGGGGATCGAAACTGCAGTTACAACAGTAGGCGACCGCCAGTGCATTATTTTCGCCGTTATTTCCCCGGCAGGAAACGATAACCCGGGGAGTGGGTTGCAGACAAGCGGTTACTTTGGCTTTTTTCTTTTCCATGAAAATTCTCCTCCGTAAATGAAAGATTTAATGGCGAGTTTTTAATACAAAATATGAGCATATGCCATTTTATACTAACAGAATAATACTATAATTACCGGCGGATATCAAGAGTTAAATCATTTTACCAACTCGGAAACTAAGACAAACTCAATTCCGGCATGAATAAATTCCGGAAGCATTTCGGTAATAACTGTGGCGTTTCCGTCTTTACCATGAGCGATACCAATAGCCGAACCATCCCTTAGAGCAATTTTTAGTAGTTCCCGCAAAGCCGCCTTTTTTGAAGTTGGATTATCATCGTTATCAATAAATACCCGGCGCTTGGCAAACGGCACTTGATACTCCAGGGCATATTTTTCCGCCACCGATTTGGCGGTAGTCCTGCTATCAATGAAAAATAATTTTTTCGTATGGATAATTTTCATTAAACACGCCATTAAATACGGATCTTGGGTACCCAATGAACCCATATGGTTATTGATCGCCTTCGCTCCGGGAACGGCGTCCAAATCCCGGGTTAATTGTCGCTCGATTTCCGCTTCGCTCCAGTTATGCCTGATCAATCCGGGACCAGGGTTATGAGACGGATCCAAAGGTTCTAACGGCAGATGCAGCATAATCTCAAAACCGTGTACCGTGGCTTCTTTTAGACATTCCTTCAAATACGGAGTATAAGGTAAAAACGCCCCGGTTAAAGGAATCGGAATTTTGGCTATCTCCCGGAGGATGGATGGATTATATCCCACATCATCAATAATAATCGCCACTTTAGCCTTTTTTGAAATCAGGGGCTTAGTAACAAAAGGCGGCGATAATATTTTTTTGTTATTTGTTTCTTCCCTGTTTAATAATCTGTCCGAGATTAAATCAACAAGGAGATAATTGTGAAACTTATCATTTTTGAGAGTGGCTTGGTAAGAAACGGTTGGAACTGTTTTATCCGGCAACCGGTAATTTGATAAAAAAATACATCCGGCCAGCAGCAGATAAATGACCGGAAAATTCTTTATTATCGCCATTAATGGGTTTAGTCGCAAAGATATCCACCCCATTATTGTTTTATTTATAATGTTTATGAATCAGTGTTCCGAATATGCCAAAAAACCGTGAAAATAAATAATCCACCGGTTAAACCGGCGGAAATATAAAAATCTTAAGGATTTAAGTTCTATTAATTCCTGCTCTTAATTGCCGCTTTTAGCTTCCCAACATTGAAAACGGCTTCCAGGAAGATCGAAAACGACATTTTGGACTTTCCTTTTTCCCGGTTTTTAAATATAATCGGAAATTCCATGTAATTAAATTTCAGCTGATAAGCCCGGTATTTTAATTCGACCTGGAACAAAAATCCTTTGGAAATAATATTATTAAGACCGATGGTTTCGAGGACATTTCCTTTCCAGAGATTAAACCCGCCGGTTAAATCTTTAATCGGTATGCCAAGGATTAGCTGTGAATAAAACGAACCACCTCTGGAGACAAATTTACGCAACCAACCCCAGCCCGATATCCCTGCATCCTTAATATATCTCGAACCAATGACAAAATCGTATTTCTCCGCCAGATTAATCATCTCGGGCAAATATTTGGGATTATGTGAAAAATCGGCATCCATTTCTCCAAAAAGGGTATAATCCCGCTCCAATCCCCAGCGAAATCCGGCCAGATAAGCGGAGGCAAGCCCTTTTTTCGTAGCTCTTTCCAGTATAAAGAGTTTATTTTGATATTTACCGGTCATTAAATTCTTTACAATCGCCGCCGTGCCGTCCGCTGAATTATCATCAACCACCAGAACATTCAGCGGCAGCTTGGCGGATTCGAATATAGCGTTAATCAGCTCTTCGATATTTTGACTTTCGTTTAATGTAGGGATAATTATCAGTACTTTCATGCCAATCCTTCTTCCAATAATGACATATATATTATTTTTAACTATTACTTTTGATTTGGATGGTATTTTCCCGGGTATTATCATTACCGGAATTGATCTGCCGGGCCCTTTCCCGGCATTCGATGGCTCTCCCCCTATTTCCCAGCTTCTCGTAAACCACGCCCAGATTGGTGTAGGCCTCCGCGAAGTACGGATCAATCTCCAGCGCCCGGGTGAAGGATTCAATTGCTTTATCCAGGCGATTTTGCTTGGTATAAATAAATCCGATTATATTATACGTATAAGGATTCTCCTCCCGGACCAAAAGAGAATCCTCCAGTACTTTTAAAGCCGGTTCCAGTTCATTCCGGTTGATATGAATCACGGCAATCAAATTATAGGTATCCGCGTTATTAGGATTATAATGTAACGATTGTTGATAATTCTTCAAAGCATTGTCCGCATTACCCAGATCCATGTATGTATTGCCGAGGTTGTGATAGGCATCCGCATAGCCGGGCCTGAGTTTAATTGCCTTGTCGTATTCCTCGAGGGCCTGCTTTGACTTTCCAGCTTTGTGAAGCGCATTGGCCAGGTTATTATGGGCCACGGCATATTCCGGTTCCAAGGCAATCGAACGTCGGCACGCTTCGATCGCTTCATCATACCGCCCTGTTTTTTCAAGCAGGTAGCCCAGATTACAATATTCAACATAATAATTAGTGTTTTTACTCTTCAAGTCCCAATTGACGGCCACGGCAAATACCGCTAAAATAAGCAAATACGTTATGAGACGAACCCAGGCCCGCTTTTTAAACTGCTCGATCAGCCAGGTAGCGGCGTATCCGCTGAAGATGATAATGAAAGGCACCATGGAGATCCGGTAGTGCGCTAGTGTAAATATCAACATCAACGCCGCCGTATATACGATGATCATTGCATAAAGCAAGAAGTATTTCCGCCATTCCCGGAGGCACAACACCATTCCAAGCAGCGCCAGGGGCGCAATTAAACCATATCCGAACAACGGCAGCCGTTGCACGAAAGAATACTGCTTAAAAAAGTCCGAGTCGGAATTAACCGGAATTTCATAAGCGTTCAGGATAAATAACAGCTTGTTGAACTCCAGTTTGATATATTTAAACGGATTGGCGACTATAAATTAAATTGCCTGATCGGACCAATACTGCGATACTTCCGATGGTTTCAACGGCCGGTCCAACTCCTTTGCGGCGACCGCCACCGAGTCCGTTTCAAGCTCATCGGCCGTGCTGTCCTCCCTAAACGGCGAAATATACCTGCCGGTAGCTTCCGGGTTATTGCCGATATAGAAATTGATTCCCCCTGAAGAAGTTACCAATACCAAATCATTACCGGCGAGATAGTTCCTTAACGTTATCGGGGCGACGCACAACCCGGCTCCAATCATGAAAAGCAAAAAGAAGCCCCCGATTTTCGCGAAGTATTTTTTAGTTTTGATGAGGTTTTTCCGTTCCAGGATCAACCATAGTAATATAAACGGAATAATTACGGCAATGTTGGGCCTGGCGATAATGCTTAAACCCAGGAAAATTCCCGCTAGGAAAATCGTAACCGGTTTCGGTTTCTTACGGAATAAAACCAGCAAATAAATAAACATTACGTTGATAAATACCGACAACGAGGCGATTAAAATCAAGCCGTCGTAACGGATGAACATACCGTATAAAACCGCGATGCCCGCCGCGATAACGGCGGTCCATTTGTTAAACAACTCCCTGGCGATGCGAAATATTAACACACAGCTGAACGAACCGAGAATTGCCTGAAAGATGGTTACCACTAACAGGTTATGACCGAACACCGAATATATTACCGCCACAAACAACGGATAAAGCGGCCCCATGAAAAAGACCCCGCTATCCCGCAGGCCGCCGCCGATAATTTGTTGCGCCATCCGGTCGAAAATCTCGGAATCCAGCATTGGAAAGTAAAAGAAGGGATTATGTACGGACATTTCAATGATATTGAGCAGTCTGACAATAAACGCCACCGCTAAAATAATCAGTATGATCCGAAATTCCTTTGGGTCCGGCTGCTCAACCGTGACGTTCGCTTTTTTCATGTTAGCGCCGGCAGTTGGCTTTTTTGTTTTATCACTGGTTTTCGGTCTTTTCATTTGGTCACTCCTCGTAGCAATCCGGATAACATATATATCGGTTTTTTCTTCATGCAACAAGAGGATGATCGTGTTTTCAATTAAAAAGTCTTTAAATCTTCGCCACGCTATTTCGGATAATTAATTCGGTGGTAACAACTTTAGTGCTTACCGGTTCGTTATTGATTTTACTGATAAGCATTTGAGCGCATTCTTTGCCGATTTGGTATAAAAAGCCGTCGATGGTGGTTAACGGCGGATTGGTGTACTTGGCTTGAGTGATATTATCAAAACCTATTATCGAAATGTCTTCGGGGACCCGAACACCTTTGCGGTTAAATGCCGCCAGCAACCCGATTGCCATGGCGTCGTTAAAGGCCAAAATCGCCGTGGCGGCAAGGCCGTTTTCCACCATTAAAATACCGGAGTTATATCCTTGTTCGTAAGTGTTTTTCCCCATATAATCCGTCTGAAACAATTCGTTTTCAAATGGCAATTGCTTTTGTTGCAGCCACTCTTTATACGCCACAATCCGTTGGTCCCACAAAAACGGCACCGAAAACAAGGCAATCTTGCGATGGCCGCATTCATACAAATAATCCAGCGCTTGGGTTATTCCATGGGCATTATCCACTTTAACATGAGGAATTTCCAAATCGCCGGTCGAGTAGTTTGTCGCCACCAATCTGACCCCGGAAATCTTATACTCCTCCTGGGAATGGCCAGTCGGGATATAAGATAAAATCACTCCATCATATTGACGTTGTTTAATTACATTGAGATCGTCATTGCTGCTGACCACGATATGGTAACCATGTTGTTGGGCGATTTCATTCATTCCCGTGTAAATCTCGACAAAAAAGGGATTTAAGAGTGCCGGGGCATGAAAAAGTATTTGATAAGTTTTTTTAGTCTTTAAACCCCTGGCTACCATATTCGGATAATAATCCATTACCTTGATGGCATGATTGACTTTTTCAATGTTTTCCTTGGAAACTCCGCCTTGGTTGTTAATAACTCTTGTTACCGTTGTCTTTGATACACCGGCATATTCAGCGATATCTTTTCGGGTTACCACAATCGTCTCTCCTTGTACTTAGCTCATTTTATCCCTAATTATAACACAGCGTGGCTTAAAGCCGCAACCAACGTAGTCAGTATTCAAAATGCTCCGGATACATGCTTCAAGTAGTACTAACGCCAAGCGAGGTAACGGCTCCAATGAAAATTATAGAGAAGTTTCAGGATTATGTCAACAAATTACCGGCAAAATGTCAACCGCCAATGATTTATAAAAGGCGGCTTTTGGGCCGCCTTTTATATTTATCTAGGTTTCACGATAAAAAAGCATTTACCATCCGATACCGATGGTCAGGCTGGTCGGTGGATTTGCATTGCCCAGAATCTTGACCGAACTCTGGTCGTTCACATCGTCATAGGAAAATCCATACGCCCTTCCGTCAATACCGATCTGGTGCCAGAACATGGCGAAATCGTTTTTGATGGAGTTTTGGTAATATTTAGCCGGATTGTTCCAGTCCGCGGTATTCATTGCCACTCCCCGGTTAAAGGCCGCGACGAACTGGGCCTCAAGCGCCAATTCAATTGTGTTGCCTCTCGCCAAAGCACCCGCTCCCGCCAATACATCCGAGGTGATGGGCTTGTCTATATAGTACGGACCGGCGCCGTTCTGATAAAATTGCAGCCGGTTGTTGACAACATATCCGGTATAGGTGCCAAACACAAACTGATGGGTGGAATAATAATTCCACACCTCTTCGATATACGCCTGCATGTAGTCCCCATAAGTTCCGCCGCTCTTGAAGACAGCCGCCGAACGGGGCGCCACAACCCGGTATGTATTGGCCAATCCCCGGAAGGGAAGGGCCACAGCCGTATTGTATTGGCTGAAAATCTGATCCCTGGGCATGGTAATTCCGACCGTCTGATCATACCCGGAGAAATCCTGCTTCAATCTCGCGGTCATCGGAAAACCAAACTGGTCCACCTGGGTGGTATTGCCGCCGAAAGGAACCTGGTTATAAATATAGGTAAATTCATACCAGTCGTATACAACATCCGTATTCGGATCCGAAGGATTACCCAGATCGGGTCCGCCCCACCCGTTGATTCCAATTGGAATGTACATGGGCGATCCGAGGGAGATATAACACCTTCCGCCGGTAAACCAGGCGGGTATATTGACGACTTTGGTGTCGGCAAGGGTGAATGAATAATACGCATAATTTACCCCGTTCTTGGTCAAATGGTCCGGCGCATTGACATCGGCCGGATCGACCGGAGTCATTGTACCATCCGCCTTCAGATAACACCACTGACCCTGCGCATTCATGCCGAAAAACCGTACATATATCTGGTTGTCGGCAAAATATCCACGAGTATTGTTTTGGAAAATCATTGGGAAGGTTCCATTCCCGGGAGTCGGCGTAGGTCCCGGGGTTGGAGTCGGACCCGGGGGTGGTGTCGGGGTTGGAGTAGACGTCGGCCGCGGAGTCGGAGTCGGACCCCCACCCGCGATGCTGAACCAATTGATATTCCAGCCATTGGTGACCGCATAAATCTGTAATGTCTGATTTCCGGCAGATAGACTCGCTGTGCCGGTCACCGTGGTCCAAGCCTGCCAGCCGCCGGTATTCGGTAACGTCACCGTTGTTAAAACCGTAGCCCCATTCTTAAGCTGTAATTGCGTATTGGCATACGGGCTGGATATCCGGAAGCTCACCGTATAAGAAGCAGTGGTCTGAACCGTTACATTGTAATTTATCCAATCGCCAGGATCGATCCAACCTACATTCTGCGTGCCTTCGGAGCAATTCTCAGTTTGAACTCCCGACATCGCATCGTAATTCTCGGCCTCGATCTGCCCCGGTATTTATTTACCGGAAGGCGGAGGCGTTGGGGTCGGAGTCGGTGTTGCTGTTGGCCCGGGCGTTGGAGTCGGAGTTGCGGTCGGCCCCGATGTCGGGGTTGGCGTCGCTGTCGGCCCTGCCGTCGGAGTCGGTGTTGCAGTCGGTCCCCCATTTAAGGTAAATTTAAACCAATTAATATTCCAACCATTGGTTATCGCGGATATCCGCAATGTTTGGCTGCCGGCGGTTAAACTTACACTGGCGGCGGTTACCGTGGCCCAAGCTTGATAGCCGCCGGTATTAGGCACTATTATTGTAGCCAGCACCGCGGAACCTTTCTTAAACTGGAATTGAGTGTTAGCATAGGGACTGGCTATCCTGAAGTCTACTTTGTATGCACCGGTGGTCGATACATTCACGCTATAATCCATCCAGTCATTGGCATCAATCCAACCAACATTTTGGCCGCCTTCGGAGCAAGTCTCGGTCTGGATCCCGGACATGGCGGTATAACTTTCCGCTTCAATTTGACCGGGTACCGGCTGGTTGGTCGCGGCATTAATCGCTTGAAATACAAATAATCCGCCAAATAATACTCCTAATATCAGGATTCCAAGTAAAAAACGTTTTCCTTTAAGCATGGATATTTTCACTCCTTTTCTTTCTTTAATACATTTAAAAGATTCATATTTACATCATGCTAAAACGATTGTAATCCGGCGCCGTATGGAAAGAGCGGATCTCCGTATGTAGTCGGCACAGCTTGATTATTATTAATTAAATTACGAATCTCGGTTCGTTGGGTATCGGTCGCGCCGAGGTCATAAGGAAGATCCCACTTTTCAAGCTGGTCGGTGGTCACATTGGTCCCAACCTGACCAACTGAGCGGGGAAGTTGAAAAGGCAGCTTTCCTTTTGGCGTATAATCTCCGAATAACAACTGGGATACTGCCAGACCGCCGCCGTTTCCGGGTCGGTAAGCCAATACAATGGCGGCGCATTTATTTACTATATCGGTGAGAATATAGGGACGTGGCGAGATGATTACTGCAATAACGGGAATATTACGACTATAGAAGTTGTCAATCACCGCCATCTGGTCCGCCGGAAAGGTCAACTGCTGATCCGCCCACTCGGTCGCATGCGTATAACCATGTTCACCAATGACCACTACCGCCGCTTTCGGATTCGTCCCATCATTCAGGACTACATTCACCCCGGTGCCTGCTCGATCTTTAATGGCCTGATAATAAGTCTTGGCCGCCGGGTTATTATTGAACACACACGACCAGATACAGTTGCTGACATTGTTATTGCCGATATCGTCACTAGTAGCCAGCGGACCTCCGACCACGATCGTGTCGCCGCTATTTGGTCTTAAGGGAAGAACGCCATTGTTCTTTAAAAGGGTAAGTGACTGCCGCGCCGCTTCATTCACAATATTGTTGCTATCGGTACTATGCCAGATAGTTTGCGGACAATCCGGGTCGTTATACGGATTTTCAAACATACCCAGCCTGAATTTAAGATCGAGCACCCGGCGCACGGATTCATTCAACCTAGTCCAGCCGACGCCGTTGATGAACGCATTAAAATCGGTCCCTGATGCCACCGCGCCTCCGTTGACATCGCAACCCGCATTGAGATGAAGGATTGAATTTGCGGTGGTCGCCGCCAGCCAGTCGGTACAGATCATCCCGTTGAAACCGATGACGTTCCGTAAATAGTCGATGGTGGGTTTACTGTCGCAAGCCCCGGCGCCGGTCGGATCGAGATAAAGCGAATGGCCGTATCCGGGCATGACAGAACCGCAATTGGCATCAACTGCCGCATACCAAGGTTTCATATGCCACTTAATGGTAGTGGCATCGTAAACGACGGTTTGTTCACCGCCCGCTCCCTGACTGCACCAGTGTTTGACCGTAACCAGCATCGATTTCGGATTCACTTCGGGCCCACCCTGCATTCCACAGATTAAAGCCCTTAACATCGCGGCCGCAAAATCGCCGTTTTCACCACAACCTTCCTGGAAACGCGGGTAAAGAACTTTAGTATTGACTTCGGCCAATGGAGCCAGCGTCCCGGTGAATCCTCCGGCCTTATGCTCCCTGCGCTGGAGATCGCCGCATTGATAAATAAGATTTAAGTTACGGGTTGCGGCCAGTCCCAGTTCGGTCGGATAAATAGTTTGCCAGCCATGGATCATGTCCCCGGTAAAGCCAATCGGAATACCCAGCCGTTGATTGGTGGCCACCCTAATCTGGGCATTACGTATGAAATCCATAGTGCCGTATGAATAGACAAAACCCGCCTGTACATCCAGCGTATCTAACAAATCCGATGAATAGAAAAGCTGTTCCAGCTTCTCGGCGTCGGTCATCCTCGACATCAAGTCGTCCATCCGTTGCGAGATGGGAAGATGCCAGTCTTCATAAGGTTCGATGGTACCATTTTTATTGCAGTCACGGCAATTGTTAACTATATTGACACCGTCGGCCACCTGTTCCATATAGGGCAGATAGACGCTGAACTGTCCGATATTTGATTGACTTTTATTGCCCGAACCGTCAACCGCCACCGCATACCATTTGTAGGTCCACCGATCGACCAATGAAGGAGCGGTATATGAAGTTGAAGTAGTTTCACCGACTTTAGTATACCGATCCAGAAGGTTTCCGGAAGCGTTCCAATCATAATCGGTCCTGGAAGTATTGATCCATACCTCATATTTAGTTGCGCCCGATTTGGCCTGCCAACTCAAAACCGGTGTCCGGGTCGAGGTAATCATCTGCCCGTTAATGGGAGAGAAAACCTGGAATGCCCCCGGAATCGGGGTTGGCGTTGGTGTAGCCGTGGGACCACCTGTCGGAGTCGGGGTAGCGGTTCCTCCCGGTGTTGTAGGCGTGGGAGACGAATCGATTACATCGACATTGATCACCGAGCCGGAATGAACCGTAAAGGTTAATGGATTGCCCTGTACTTGCTGACCGCTTTGATTGGTGGTCCGGAATTGGACTTGCTTCTGCTCGACCATATAAACCACGCTGACAGTGACACTGGTACCGGTGTTATATCTAACTGTTTGGTTGATAGTGGTATTCTGGGTTATCACAGAGGTAACACTATTCAAATCCGCGGGATTAAAACCAATTTGCAGATACTGAACATAAGGCCCCTGGACTGGGATAGTCACCGGAGTAACGCTGGTGGAATTGAAATTCATCCAGTTGAAATTCCAGCCGTTGGTTACGGCATTTATCCGCAAGGTTTGGT
>JBJKPO010000453.1:0-3701 GCA_046706235.1 Bacillota bacterium
ATTTGACTGAACCCGTGGCTTTTATAACCAATGGGTTATTGCCGATACGGCTCAGGTCTTTTGCGCTTTCAAGAGTTTTAGAATAGGCTACGATGGTGGTAAAACCGGGATCAGCAATATTTGCCGACATTTGACCGTAAATGAGGAATCCGTCCGTATCAAGAACTTGGGGATAAAGTGCCGGTCTTACCCCAAAATTCCGGGCGTCGATAATAATACCGGTAAATGAAACATCTTGAGTATTATCCATGGAAACATCGACAGGCTCAGAATAATCCGACGTTGTTTGTTTGACCGGATCGTATAAAAGCGTGGATAACCCTTGATGACCGCCAACCGGGAGATGGAGTACAATCGTACATCGTCCTTCCGCGTCGTATACCGGTTTCTCAAATTGACCGCCTTTAATAAAACCATACACGGCACCCGCAATCTCATCGTTTTGAATGGTAAAGTCTTTAACGTATGAACCGGAACGAATTCGTATTCCATCGATGACTTCGGCCGCATTTCGATATGCATCCATCATGGCGGCGCGTTTGGCAAGAAGCGGCGCCGAAGCTTTACTTGCGTCCTCCGAAACGGCACCCTCCCCGGTTACGGTAATGACCCCTTTTTCCCAATCAACTCGTCCCTGACCGATATTTTCAAATAATCCGTCGATCCCAAAGACAATAGAACTCAAAACAATACTGCAAACCAACAAACAGGCAAACCATAATCCAATCCTCATAATATCGAACCTCCCATCATTTTGGTTGTTTTTTGATTTCCAGTATATTTCCTGAAATGCTTATGATATCCAAATGAAGATCGGTCCAACCGAAAATAATACCGGCCAGCCGGTCGGATAAAAGGCTCGTTTCAATATCGAATACGGCTAATCCACCGTTAAAATTCCTTAAAAAAACGTTGGATACCGCTGGAGCTTCTTTAAGACGCCCTTGAATCAGCTGCAACTCGGAAAAGGATATACCCCTGACGGTAAGCCGGAGGGACCTTTCCTTATCAATCAATTTTTTACCCAATTCCTCTTTTAAATAATCCAACATCCGTTCGGTTACTTTGGGCAGCGCTTTTTGATAAGCTTCGTTTTCCGATATGGCGATACCGCGTTCATTGAATGTTTGGGATACCAATGTCTCTCTTGTATCCGGTTTGACTGCGCATACGCTCAAGTACGCTTTACAAGCGAACATTCCATAAGACTCGCCGAGAGGTTCCGGTTTCACCTCACCAGTGATTAAAATTTCCGCCTGGTATTGATCGGCAAGCCGGGACAAAGATTGCGAATCGCCGTTAAGCGCTTGACGTCCCAAATCGGTTTTTAATAATTGCCGCGCTTTATTTTGATCGACAACCGGAAAACCGCTTGCAATAAAACCTTGACTAAGTTGAGTTTCAACAATGGATTCCGGAATAAGGATCATTAAACGGGGCTTGCCCGCTCGGACTAATGTTAGTTTAAAGGAATCAACGCTTTGCTTCAGGGCATCTCGTTTCACGGTTACCCGGGCAAATACTTTATAATAATCCTGTTCTTGCCATTCATTTAATACTTCATATTTTGATACATATCCGGCGGAGTTGATTTTGATTGTATCTTGAATAATCTGATAGTTTTTCGACTCCGAATGGGAGTCAACCAACAGGCCGATAACTTGTTCAACGGCTTTACGCAACGCATCGGTTACCGCCATTTCCTTGACGTTAATCAAATTATCCCCGGTTATGGGAGCTATACCTTCAACTTCGACGGTTACCCCTTCATCTCCCAAAGTTGGCAGAGAAATGGAAAATATCAATATCAAAACCAATCCCATGCGGACAATTTTCCGTCTCATTGATGAAATTGCTCCCTTTAGTTAAATATAATCGGAATTAACAAGGAACCTATTTATCAAAAAGATTCATAAAAGTTCGTATAAAACATCCAAAGTTACAAATAGCATTATTTGCCAAATATATTCGCTTTATTAAACGGAATATCCTGCAGATTCATGTTAATATCCATTAACAAAAAGTTCTATTTTGATGGGGGATTGGTTTCCGCTTTTTTGTTATGCTATGATATATTTAGAGATTTGATTATAAATAAAATCATCCCATCACCTTCCCATACAACTCCATGAACTCTCGGTATCCACCCTTGTAAATCTTTACATTCTCAGGATTCGGCTTTATCACTTTGGTCCCTTCCATCTTCGGCAAATCCTTGGTCGGATCCCTATCCCCGTTAACCGCTGCCATCGCCAGATAAGCGGCCCCAAATGCCGAGGCTTCCCTGACTTTGGCGATTGTGATCTCTTGGTCGAATATATCGGCTTGTATTTGCAGCCAAATACCGGAAGTGGCATATCCACCGTTCGCTTTCAACTCCCGAACCTCTCCGTTCAACCCGGTTAACACTTCATATACCGAAAACATCCGATACATTACTCCCTCCATGGCCGCCCGGATAAAATGTTTTCGTCCATGAACCAGCTGCAATCCATACATTAGCCCTTTGGCACGGGCATTCCAGTTGGGGGAACGCTCGCCGGTTAAAAACGGCAAGAAAATCAAACCATCGCTGCCAGGTTTGATCTCCGCGGCGAACTTGTCCATTAATTGATACATATTAGCCGGTTTTTCCCGCTCCAAGTCGAATTGAAACTGTTCCCGGAAATTATCCCGCAGCCATTTGAGTACAATGCCGCCGTTATTAATCGCTCCGCCCGCCACCCAAGCATCCCTGGTAAAACAGTAACACCAGGTCCGCTGTTCCGGGTCAAGCAAGGGCTGCGTTATGGTTACCCGCAAGGCGCCGCTGGTCCCAATCGTACAGGACATGGAGGTATTATCCACCACCCCGCACGCTAGATTGGCCAGCATCCCGTCTCCGGAACCGGCGATTACCGGGGTTTCCGGAGTAATTCCCATCGCCGCGGCATATTCCGATCTCATTTTTTTTAAAACACAGGTACAGTCAACCGGCCGACCAAATTTGGAAATATCCAGTTCCAATACTTGTTCCAGGATATAGCCGTCCCATTCGAATGAATGAATATTGAAACACCCGGTGGTCGAGGCGTCGGTGATATCAATGACATATTCCCCGAAAAGTTTCCACAGGATGTATTCTTTAATCGTAATAAACTTATCAGTTTTACGGTAGAGTTCCGGTTGGGTTTCCTTGAACCACAAAATCTTGGATACCGGATACATCGGGTGTTGAGTCCGGCACCCTGTATTTTGGTACATTTTCCGGTAATCAAACCGTGCTTTAATACTATCCGCCTGAGGAAGCGACCGGTTATCAGCCCAGGTAATCAGGTTGGTCAAGGGTTTTCCCCCGGCGTCCAACGCCAGGAAACTGAATAATTGAGTACTGATCCCGATGGCTTCAACGCAATTACCTTTCAACCCTGAGTCAGTAACCAAATCACGAGTTACTTGAATAAACGCCGCCATGATTTGTTCAGGGTCTATTTCCGCCATTCCCGGTCCGGCACAAATCATGGGGTATTCCCGGGAACACAAACCGATTTGGTTCCCGTGACCGTCGATGACGATTGCCTTGATACCGGAAGTACCGATTTCAAGGCCTAGGAATAATTCGGAAGGCATTTGATTTTAGCTCCAATCTATCCGGCATACTCTATTTTCTCCACACGGCCAAGTAAATAAAGGAATACGTATGCAGGAATTTTCATAATCGG
>JBJKPO010000454.1:0-4025 GCA_046706235.1 Bacillota bacterium
TCTCCACCAAAAGTTGATTCAACGTTTGGTCATACTCCAAATGCGAGGTATGACTGCCCCGTTTTCCAGTAATCACCTCAATCTCATCAATAAAAACGATGGCGCTGGTTTTGTTGGTTTTTTTGGCTGATTGACGCGCTCTATTAAACAGTTGGCGCACTCGCGCCGCCCCAACTCCGGCATACATCTCTACAAATTCAGAACCTGATGCCGAAACAAATACCGAATCGGTATAATTTGCAGCGGCCTTGGCCAATAATGTTTTACCGGTCCCGGGCGGACCGGTCAATAAAATCCCTTTTAAGGGCCGGATCCCCAATTCCTTGATCTTGGCTTGATCCCGGACGAAATCGAGCGCCTCCAGCAGTTCCCGTTTAGCAACCTCCTGGCCGCCGATATCATCAAACCGGACTCCATTTTCAACCCTGGCGACGGTTTGATTACCTCCAATTGGAACATTGCGTCCCAGTTTACCCTGGGTTATTAAATATAAAAAGAATACTGCTCCCGCCACTAATATCAAAGGGGTCAAGTCCACCCCGAGCCAAAACAAAAATACCAAACTCCCCAAACCAATCCCAATCCACCACTCCAGATATTTCATTAGATAGAATCACCTCCCACAACTCCTTGCGCCAATATCCGATTTATTCCATTAGTTTGCCGCGAAAAAGCTTCATAATGATAATAAGCGCCATCTTCCAATTGAATAAATATATAATTCCGGTTAAAATAGACTTTAGACTTGATCCGCGGATAGGAATCCAAAGCTGACTTAAGTTGTACATAACGCCCCGACACTACAGCCTCTTCCAGATAAAATGACAGTTGATAGCGGATCTCTTTTAACCGGTCATCTGAATAGTCCTTGATCCGGATTTCCCGTAACGGTTTGTGATAATAAAACTCCACTTTTTGTTGGAGCGGATCTAAAACTTGTTGCAGATTGGCCACCCGGTTTAATTGCAATTCAACTCTAACCTCTTCTTTATTTTGAATCACTTCAAATTTTTGTACTCCTTTGATGGCATATATATCATGTTTGAGAGGATTATCAACCTGAAATCTGGCGGTTAATGCCTGGCCACCGAATAATACGGCCAGCGTGACAATAAACGCCGCCAAAATGAGCCATATTTGAATGTTTTTTATCGGTTTCATAATTTATCCCCCTATATTCGAACTTCCCCAATTACCCTGGAGGAAGCGGAAATATTATATCTGTTAGTCTCAATATAGTTTACATAAAAATATTATCATAAAATAAACCCCGATAATAGTGGCGATTTCTGGATAAACCGGCAATAAAAAAACCGGAATGACTCCGGTTCATATTATTAATACCATTTAAAATAAGTTTATCACAATTCTATTAATCGGTTTGTCCCTCCAGCAAAGTATACATTTTTTCGGATTCTTCATAGTTAAGGGTTTCCTGGATATATGTCTGCGTATATTCTTCATCGGCTAAATTGATGCGAATCGGTTTTTCAAGTTTTTGATTATTTCGGTCGAAATAAATCCGGATCTCGGGCCTAAATGGAAATCCGTGATTAATACCAACAACTTTGGCTATCTCACTGGTGTTTAATCTTATAAAACTGCCAATCGGGTAAATTGCCATACTGGTTACCAGCGCTTTTAAGACTTTAATATCAAACAGGCGGGATTCGCCTAATAAGCCCTTAAGAGTTTCATATGGCGTCATTCGTTGGCGGTGTTTTCGCGACGAAAGGCAGGCATCATAAACGTCTGCAACGGCGATAATTCGGCCAAACAAATGGATGTTTTCACCGCTTAATCCATCAGGATAACCGCTACCGTTAAAACGTTCGTGATGCTGCCTGATCCCTAATAAAACCTCTTCCGCAAAATCATCCGAACTGGATAGCAACTCATATCCGTAAACGGGATGACGTTTAATTTCGGTCATTTCTTCCAGGGTTAATTTCCGGTTTTGATCATATACCGATTTATTTATTTTAGTCATTCCGAAATCATGCAATAAAGCGGACAGGCCTAAATTTTTAAGTGTACTATCATCCAAACGCAATTCTTTGCCGATAATTATGGCTATGATACTTACATTGACGGCGTGGGAATATAAATAATCATCGTAGGTCTTTAAATGACACAAGTTCAATACCACGTTACTGTTTAATTGAATTTGGTTTTCAATGTCCCCTACCATTCCTTTAAATATCAATGAGTCTCCGTCTTTTATTTCCGGACTGGCCATTAAATTTTCGGTTAAATCAATAGCCCGTTCATGAGCAGCCTTAATTTGCGGGGTAATTGCGATTTCCTGCTGTTCCCTCAGTGAAGGGGAAGGTTCCTCGATGAAGGCTTCTTCCAGGCCCCAATATTCTAATTTGGTAATTAATTCAGCTGTTAAAATCGTTCCTTCATTTAACATTAAAAGACCGGTAGCGTCAAAAATATCCTTGGCAACAATCATTCCCGGAACTAAGGCGGAAACTTTAATTGATTTCATCGTTCATCCCCCATTAGTAGAGTTGTGATAAACCTGCATTAATAGCTAATGAGTATCAAATTGATATCACAACTCTTTAGATTGGATTAGGGGTTTTTCAAACCGCTTTTAATCGGCTTCCCTTAAGGCCACGTTAATAATAATATCTCCGAGATCGGTAATTACCGGAATAACTAAGATTTGAAGGTCTTTAAACGAAACGATCACATCTTTGCCCATGAATAAGGTTGGTGGAGTAATATTGCAACAATAACCGTTATTTCCTAATTCAGTAGCGGCATTACCGGTGATAATATTTCCCAACTCACTAATCGCGCTTTTACCAATCTCATCGAAATTTTCCACCGGCATCCCCATCAACATTATTGAAGCGATTTTTTGAGCGGTTTCGGTAGACATGCTGTAAATAACCTGCCCTAGAATATCACCGGTTACCCCAATGACCGTATTAACTTCGTTACCCTCAATCGGTGAAGACAACAAACTAAGTTTTCCTTTGGCCACCTTTGTTTTTACCACTTTTTCCAATACCACAAAAGCCGCCGAAACAAACGGATTAATAAATTCTACTTTCATTGGGTACCTCCTAACAATTAGTGTATCGGCAATTTTTTTTTACTAATAATAAATATCGGGAACAATCTCCCATAAGTTTAATATTTTCCATGATATTTTATTATTAATAAGTCACTTTTTCCCGGTCAATTAGATCGAAAACCAATTGATTATCAAGCGCATTGGCTCTAATTACCGAACTAGATTTTATTTTACCTTTTAGCAGTTCATCCGAAATTGGATTCTCAATTAACCGTTGAATCGAACGGCGTAAAGGCCGGGCGCCGAACGCCGGATCAAAACCTTCGCGAGCCAGAACTTCCTTGGCCTCCGCGGATAATTCCAATGTTATCCCTTTTTCTGCCAGTTGCTTGATTACCGGTTTTACCATTAAATCAACAATTTCCTTGATTTGATCCTTGGTTTACGCATGGAATACGATAACCTCATCGATCCGGTTTAAAAATTCCGGGCGGAAAGTTTTTTTCAACTCATCAAGGACTTTACCTTTCATTGCTTGATAATTGTCATTTTCTTCATCTTTAGTAATCTGAAATCCGATGGAACCCGGACGTTCGATCAAGTTGGCGCCGACATTCGAGGTCATGATTACCACCGTATTTCTGAAATCAATGGTCCGGCCGTGAGCGTCGGTAAGTCTGCCGTCTTCAAGGACTTGAAGTAAAACATTGAATACCTCCGGGTGTGCTTTTTCAATTTCATCCAATAGCACCACTGAATAAGGCTTACGCCTGACTTTTTCAGTCAGTTGTCCTGCTTCTTCATAACCTAAATATCCCGGAGGAGATCCTACCAGCCTGGAAACGGTATGACGTTCCATATACTCGGACATATCCAGCCGTACAATCGCGTTTTCATCGCCAAATAAAGCTTCCGCGAGCGCTCTAGCCAATTCGGTTTTCCCTACCCCGGTGGGCCCTAAAAAAATAAATGAACCAATCGGACGTTTCGGGTC
>JBJKPO010000455.1:0-11792 GCA_046706235.1 Bacillota bacterium
TAAGGTTTACCCGGTGCTCGCCATTATTAAACCGGTGTGTACTGTTATTATTTAGGATTTTTCACACCGCTTTTATACCGTGTATTTTTTTGAGAGGACTTTAAACATGAGACGATGGTTTTTATTATTCGGATGCGGTACAATAATAATAATTATTATGATATTCGTATTTTCAGGTTGCCGGCAACCGCTCAAATTCGAGGGTTTATATCAAGCCGAAGAGAAGGGCGTTTTTAGTTATTTGCGTTTTTACGAGGATGGAACCGTACTGGCGGCGTCCTTGACCGGAACGCCGCGGGATATCGGCCGCTGGTTTGATAAAGATAATATTTTTACCAAAGGTTATTATCAGCTTGAGAGCCCCCGCGTCAAGTTTTCAATATTGAACAATTATAGCTCTTTTGATTATAATGGAGTTATTACTAGTAACAAAATTAAAGTTAATATATTCAACCATCTTAACGGCAACCTAAGTAAACGGGAATATCGTTTTATTCCATTACCGCTAACCAGGGATTATAGCGACAATAATCCCAATCTCAATGAAGTTCTGCCTCCAAGCCAAAAAAGAATCATTATTCAAGAAGTTAAAAAGGATCTTGATAATGACGGGAAACCGGAACGAATAGTATTCGACGCCGATAAGGAATATAATTCGAAACGACCGGATCGATATCGCCGGATGCTAATTTATAATTGTCATAATTATCTGGTATTTGATTCCGAGAAAGCAGGGCTCGATATCGAAGGAGCCAAATTCAAGGAGACATCGTCTTCTATAAAAGTGGCAGATAACAACCGCAATGGGGTCCCGGAGATTTATTTATTCGAAAAGGCTAACGGAGGAACCCCGGGCCGGATTGTGATTATTGAAAGCGATCAAACCAATTATCACGTTTTATTAAGCAGCAACCTCGAAAATTACTGGTTTGAGGATTTAGACAACGACGGTAAACTGGAATTACTCGGCGATACCGGCAATTCTGCCTGGGAATTGTTGTATTTTATGGATAAAACCGTATTTAAACAGAAAGGTTTTAAATATGTTCCCAATTATGAATTAACCTGGCAACAGGTTGATAAGGAACAAAGCAAAGCAAGTGAAGACTTTCTATATACCCATAGTTTCGACAACCTGCTGCGGCTGATTACCCTGGATGCCGTTTTAGGTTTAAAAGATGAAGGATTACGGCTTATCAAGGAAAATCCGGACCTTAACAACGATTCAAACAGCGCCGCCACTCAAAGAAGCTTAACTTTAAGTTTTGAAAATAAACTTGAGAAATATAACACCTATTGGAATCATTTTAAGAAAGGATCCGATTGGTATAATTTATCCGAACAAATCAGTGATTTATATCAGCAAAAAAGGTATTCCGACGCCGTGGAATTGGCTGTCAAGGTAATTGCGTTGTCCAAAGAGGTTTACGGTACGGAACATATAAACACCGCCGTTTCTCTACAGAATTTAGCGGTGTTAAAATTGTACTTGGGGAAAAGCAATGAAGCAACCGCGCTTTTTAAAGAAGCAGCCGTAATTATCGATAATATCATTCAGAAAGAACCGAATTCATTTTGGGATACCCCGTACCGAAATCTCTGGAGCGATTATGATTTTCGGCTGGCCGGTCTTTTTTTGGGGATGAAGGAACCAAAAATATTGGACATCTTTGGTAAACCACTCGTGAAAAAACACGGGACGATTCACGAATGGGGCGATCACCCAGAAATATCCTTTAAAGACTTTCTTTATAAAGGAATCACCATTCGCTTAATTCAAACCGATAAAAATGAAAGTTATAAAATTCAACACCGGATTATCGTTAAGACGCCTCGTTATCAAACTTTACGCCAAGTGAAAGTGGGCGATCCGTATCAAAAAGTATTACTTGCCTATGGCGAACCCACTTCTCAAAATCAAACCGAAATTGAATATCAAGTTATGTATTCCATTCAACAGAATTATTATTGGAGACATTTGACATTTACATTAAACCCGAAAGGCAAAGTGGATATGATCATAGTCGGACCGGTCTATGACTAAGCAATATTGCTACTAATAAATAATATTGCTTCTTAAGGAAAACCTATGAAATATAAACAACAACAATCAGAAATATTTGATAAACAGGCTGGCGGATGATTAATATCCGTGATAAAATAGTAAATGTTGATTATTCTTAAGCCGGTGGCAAAAGAAGTCCATCACTTAATGAAAATAGCCTGATAATCTAGAATTCTTGTTGTATTGCTAAATAAATTTGTCCACCGTATTAATAGGATAACACGGACCCAGCCAAAAAAATAACAAAAAGGAATTGAAACTATGAAAAAAGTATTAACAAACCGGTATATTTGGGTAAGTGTCATTGTTGTTATTTTATTTCTTGGTTTGTTTGCGGCGACCCGGGCGAATAAAGACGATGACCGAGAACGAATTCTATCCCAGATTGTTGTAAAAACATTATCGGAGTATCATTATAGCCCCCAAAAGCTGGATGATATATTTTCGGAACGGGTGTTCAATCTTTTTCTTAAAAATATCGATTATAATAAACGATTTTTATTTAAATCCGATGTGGAGGAGTTAAAAAACTATCAAACCGAAATTGATGATCAGTTGAAGGCCGGCTCCGACGAATTTTTCGAACAGGCCTCCGTATTGCTGAAAAAGCGGGTTGCGGAAGTGCAAACCTTAACCGAGGATATATTAAAGGACCCATTTGATTTTACCACCGAGGGGTTATTGGAAACCGACCCTAAAAAAAGAGATTATCCCAGCAGTGACGCTGAATTACGTGAATTATGGAGTTTGCTTTTAAAATATCAAACTGAAACCCGTTATCTGGAACTAATTCAAAAAGGAAAAAATGCCACTGGTAACTTAAAAAATGAACCGTTCAAACCGGATATTGAAGCGGAAGCCCAGGAGAGTGTCGCCAAGAGTACTCAAATAATGCTGGAACGAATGCTTCACAAAGACGATGACAATAGATTTAACCAATATTTAAACGCGATAGCCGAAAGTTTCGATCCTCATACCGAATATTTTCCACCCCTGGAGAAAGAAAATTTCGATATTTCGATGAGCGGGACCCTCGAAGGAATCGGCGCCCTGTTGCGTGAAGACAATGAATATACCAAAGTACAGGAAATTATTCCGGGAAGCCCGTCATGGCGCCAAAAAGAACTGAAACCGGAAGACATTATCCTGAAAGTCGGGCAGGGCGATAATGAACCGGTTGATGTGGTCGGTATGCCGTTAAATGATGTGGTCCAGCTCATTCGCGGTAAAAAAGGGACCGAAGTCCGGTTGACCGTTAAAAAACCGGAGGGGCGGATTGTGATTATTCCAATTATCCGGGATATCGTAGTCGTCGAGGAGACTTACGCCAAATCGGCGGTTATTGTAAATCAAAAAACTAAAAAACGGATTGGGTATATCTGTTTACCATCTTTTTACCACGACTTTAAAACACGGGACGCCCGTGATTCCGCTGATGATGTTAAAATCGAACTGAAAAAACTAAAGTCGGAGAAGGTTGCCGGAGTTATCCTGGATCTTCGTAATAACGGCGGCGGCGCTTTGGATGACGCCATTCAAACCGCGGGATTATTCATCAAATCGGGCCCGATCGTTCAAGTTAAGGATGGTTTGGGCGGAGGACAAATATACCGCGATCCCGACGCCGGTATCGTTTACAATGGCCCGTTAGTAATACTGGTAAATTCATTTAGCGCCTCAGCCTCCGAAATCGTGGCCGCCGCCTTACAAGATTATGGACGGGCGATTATTGTCGGGAGTTCAAGCACTTTCGGCAAGGGAACCGTTCAAGTTATGCTCGATTTGGATTCCCGGTTTGGTGAAAACGCGAAATCACTTAAACCGTTTGGTTCCCTAAAGTTAACTATTCAAAAATATTACCGGATTAATGGCGGTTCGACCCAAGAAAAGGGAGTAATTTCCGATATTGTATTACCGGATGTCTATAGCAGCGCCGATATTGGTGAAAATAACCTGGATTATTATTTACCATGGGATACCGTAACTCCCTTGTCCTATAAAAAATGGGACGGCCAAAAGTTAAACCTGGCCGCGTTAAGGCAAAAAAGCAGTAAAAGATTGGCCGTAAACCGGTTTTTTAAATTGCTTAACGAACGAATCGGCCGGTTGAGAACTAAACAAGATAATACCATTGAGGACCTTAAATTTGCCAAACTGCTGGCCGAACAGGCGGAATTAAAATCGGAAACCACGGAATTGGAAAATTTACAGCCCGACCAAACCGATATTAAAATTGTCAGTTCCAAGGCCGATCTTAAGAATAATAAAGCTGACCCGGATATCCAAAAGAAGACCGGCGAATGGTTTAAACAATTAAGCAAAGACGCTTATATTCGTGAGGCGATGTTTATTTTAAACGATATAAAAGCGTCCAATTAATTTTTCATAAAAATTATTTTCAGAATGTGAAAATTAATTTTAAAAACTTGAAGAATGATTTCAAACAAGGTATAATGGCAACAAGGATTTTCATTGTTTAAGGAGGATGACATATGGCCGACAGAGTTTATAATTTTAACCCGGGTCCCGCTACTTTACCGGTGAATGTTTTGGAGGAAGCCCAACGGGATTTATTGAATTTTAAAGGCACCGGAATGTCAATCATGGAGATTAGCCATCGCAGCAAGGATTATGAAGCAGTTCAAAATGAATCCGAAGCGTTATTCAAGGAATTATTAAACGCTCCCGCCGATTACCGGGTTTTATTCATGGGCGGCGGCGCCAGCTCCCAGTTTGCGCTGATACCGATGAATTTTTTATCTCCCGGAACCGAAGCCGATTACATTATTTCCGGTAGTTTCGCCAAAAAGGCATATGAAGAGGCCGCCAGGATCGGGAAGGTAAATGTTGCCGCAAGTACTAAGGAAACCAATTTTGATCGCCTCCCGGAGCCGGGAAGCATCTCTTTGAGCAACGCGCCGGTATATGTCCATCTTACTTCCAATAACACCATTTACGGCACCCAATGGCGACAATTTCCCGATATACAGGGGGTTGACGTGGTAGCGGACATGTCGAGCGATATTTTATCGAGACGGTTTGACGTCTCCAAGTTTAGTTTGATTTACGCCGGCGCCCAAAAGAATTTGGGACCTGCCGGAGTAACGGTGGTTTTGGCCAATCCGGAGTTTTTGGCCAAGGCAAGCGCCAATCTCCCGGTAATCTTCCAATACGGGACCTTTGTGAAAAACAATTCGCTCTATAATACCCCGCCCTCATTCGCGATATATATCATGAACCTGTTTCTCAAGTGGGTCAAGGGCAACGGCGGGCTGCCCGCCGCCGAGGCGCGCAATCAGGAAAAGGCGGGATTGATATACAACGTCATCGACAACAGCGGCGGATATTATAAAGGCCATGCCCAAAAGGACAGCCGGTCCTTAATGAACATCACCTTTAGATTACCCAACGAACAACTGGAGGAAACCTTCGCCGGCGAGGCCAAGAAAGCCGGTTTGGTCGGCCTGAAGGGCCACCGTTCGGTCGGCGGCATGCGGGCCTCCGTTTATAACGCGATGCCGGTGGAAGGATGCAAGACATTGGCGGAGCTCATGAAGGATTTCCAGAAACGGAACGGATAACATTTCAATCGATTAAAAAAAAGGACCTTCCCTGCTTTTTTAAGTGGGGAAGGTTTTTTAATTCTTTTTCTTACGGAACACCAGGAAATAAGAGTGATTTTTCCGGGCGTGGCGCTGGCGGATCACCCGGCTGACGCCGGGCCGGTTCTTGCGGACGACCACAAACAAATCTTCGGTGATAAATTCCAAGGTTTCCAGTTCATTGATGATTTCAACGTGGGTAAGACGTTGTTTATTAGCGCACACCTCGTCCTGGCATTTGACGATCAGAATTCCCTCCGGTTTTAAAACCCGGTATGCTTCCCTGGAACCGGAAAAATATAAGTCCAGCACCGCCTCGTGGTATTTGGTCGCCGGATTGGCGGTATTATTGTTTTGATAATAGGATTCAAAGTTCTGGTGGCCGCTATGGGCGGTACCGCCCGGCGTGTGCATGTACGGAGGATCGAACACCACGCAGTCGATGGAGAAATCACGATAGGGCAACCTCCGGCAATCCACGCCGGTTTTTAAGTCAGTGGCCTTTACTTGATATTCGCCTGGCGGAACATTTCGCCAAAAGGCGCCTTTCCCGTAAGTTACGTCGGCTATGATACTGCCTTCCGGAACATACAGCTTGAGGATATCGGAAAACACTTCCGTGTTGAATTCGAAATACGCCGAAAAGATCAATTCGTTAGTCGCGATCCCGGCGGGGCTTTTACGTTTTTTAACAAGTTGAACGGGTTCAAACAGGGAGTTCAATCCGGCGGCCTTCTTTCAGTGATTGTAAAATTAATTCGGTTTTTGGTGGCAAAAGAAAGTAAGCCTAAAATCAAACCCTTTGTCCCTGGAAGGGATAACCACCATCCTCCGTAGTGATAAAACTTGAAAGATTTTTCAGGTTAGTTAAACATAGCCTCACGAAGGATATGAAGATTTTATTGATATGTAAAAGGCCAAATATGTTCCATGATTATTATAACATGGGGCATGGATTGAAAAAAGCATTTTGTGAACCACGAAAGATACGAAGGTATGGAAAAGGGCTAGACCCTTTGTCCCTGGAAGGGATAACCACCATCCTTCGTAGTGATAAAAAACCGAGGATTCTTCAGGTTAGTTAAGCATAGCCTCACGAAGGATAAGATTTTAGGCTTCTATGACCGGTGGTTGCCCATCGTCATGTTTACATGCCGCATTTAGGGGCAAGGGGCCTGCAGTTAGACCAGCGAAGAATTGTTTCCTCCATGCATTATGGCTGATTTAATTGGATAGTCATAAAGAATTGAAAAGCATTATATCCCACGAAATAGATGCAAAACATGAAAAGGCGCATTCGCAAAACAGGGCCGGAGAGGTCCTTCCATCTGGTAGCCGGGGTATTCATGCCCCGGTCGGCGATCAAATCGGGCATTCATTCCCCCTGCAGGACATGGGGAGATTTAAATTCCGGATTGTGGTAACGGGATATTTCGGCCGACCGGGTCGTGAACGGCCCGGCTACAAGGCGGAAGCCGTCCGTGGCTGAATTTTTGGCCGAATGTTTCATCCCAAAGACAGAAAAGAAATGATAAGCGTTATGGACCACGAAAGATACGAAAGGCACGAAAAAATTCATCGTAAGAAATATTGGTTAAGGTTACCGGCCGCAATAGATCATTCCGAAGCGGCAACTTTTATTTCATATCTTATTACCACAGAATGCGATAATCGTAAATTATTTCTAATATTGATTAAAAAGAATTATAATATTTTTTCACCAAAAGTCGATATAATAGCTAGATATTTTCAGTTAATAAATTCTCAAATTAAAAATAGCGTAAAATCATCGAGTTAATTTTTCTTTATGCAATGAGGAAGGAAGATATTTATGACAAAAGAACCTAATGGATATATTGAGTTTGAAGAACTTTTTCAAACAATAATTAAGAATTTTTTAGATGGTCTTTTTCTTGCTTTCAGAAAGCAATGGAAAAGTAGCTTTATGCTTCTACCAATCGGTACTCATGAAAAGTTATATGAAGACAAAGATAAATATGCACCTATTTGTCAGTATATTCGAGATGAATTGGGCATAAGCGATACTTGTCTTGAATGTGATGATCAAATGGCTAAAATAGCCGCTGGAAGAGAAGAACCAATAGATTATTGGTGTGTCTGGGGTCTGCGTAATATAGCGGTTCCAATTATGATTCATGGTCGTTCTGTGGCAACGATTTTTTGTGGACAAAAAATTTTAACAGACAAGAATAAGGATATTCAAGGTATAAAAATACTAAAAGATTATGCCCATAATAAAAATTTAGATAAAGACATTCCGCTTCTGCAAGAAAAACGAAAAGATTCCAAGTTAATTTCTGACGATGAGATTAAACAGATGAAAAATCAGTTATGGGCAATTTCTCAGTTTATCACCAATATTTTTGATAATTATATAGATGAAGATTCCTATCAAACTGAAAAAAATCAGTTAAAAATTGACCTTAGTAATTCTCTGAACCAAATTAGTAATAACGCAAAGTTTTATCGATTCTGGACAGATTATCGAAATATTTTACACAAACTAGTAGATTTAATGAATAGCAGAATTGCATTGGTTTTAGTGATCGATAACAAAGATGTAAAAATAGAGTCTTTCCCCTCGATATCGTATAAATTACCTCCCAATTTTGATAAGGAACAACTTATTACTAAGCAAGAAATATTACCGAGTCCCCAACAAACATCGGATATTGTCAAGCTAAAATCTTGCCCAGTATGCAGATACGTAATTGAACAATATCCCGGAATCAATATGGTCCTTTTTGAAAAATCCCAACTTGAACAGGGAAAAGAGATTCATTTTTTAATCTTTTTTGATTCAACCATGCCTCCACGAAGTCATTTTTATCCTCATGAAAAGGAACAAATACTATCACAACTTATATTAGAAACCATCAAGGTTTATATTCAATTGAACGAAATTCAACAACTCAAGACAGCCCTTAATGAAACAGTAGATTTTCTTAAAGATTTTGCTCATGAAATTCGGCAACCATTACATAGTATTGTTGCTTACTCTGATAATCTTATCCAATTTGACTTTCCTGTGGAGCGTAAAGAACGAATTTACCGGTTATTGCGTGAAATAGCTTTTCAATGTTCAACACTCGCTCGATGTATTGAATATGCGGCCCGTGGCCAAAAAAATATTTTTTCAACCGAGGAAATCATGCCGGAAAAATATTATTTAAGCCAATTACTGATTGATTATGTAAAAAATATGCAGGGTTATAGTGAAGAACAGAAAATTCACATACACGTGGAAAATATAGATACGGATATCATTGGACTGATTGAAGTTGATAGATTTAAACTAGAATTGGCAATGAATAATGTTCTTTACAATGCAGTTAAATACTCCTTTCCCAAAACTCAGATTTCAGTCTCTGCGATACATGAACATCAAAATAATACATTAGCTATTTTAGTAACTAATTACGGGATTGAAATTCCCGAAGATAAATGGCTGACAATCTTTAAACGTGGTGAAAGGACTAAACTAGCCCGTCAATATTCACAATCCGGGTTAGGGATCGGGCTTTTTGTCACTCGAGAAGTTATGTTAGCTATGGGAGGAGATGCTAAAGTATTAAAATCGGTTCCGACTGGAAGAAGTTATCAAGATTTTAATGAATATGAAAATACTATCGCGTTGACTCTTCCAGAAACAGTACTCTTATTTAAAAAGGGGGAAATATAAATGATTTCATTTAATGGATTACGTATTTTATTTGCGGATGATGAAAAGTATCTGATGCGACCAACGATAGATGCTCTTGAAAGTAAAGGAGCTATTGTTGACTTGATAACTGATGGTACCTCAGTACTAAATCATCTTCGTGAAAAAAATACTTTACCATCTGTTCTAATCCTTGATATCATGATGCCCGGTGGCAAAGAACTTATAACCAAAGATGACGGTCGTTCAACCGGTATTGAAGTTTACAGGATAATAAGAAAAAATAAAAAAACAGAGAGTTTACCTATCGTTATAGCTTCAGTTACTAGTGACAAAGATATTTTATCAGTTTTTGAAAGCAGCCCTAAAACAAGTATAATTATAAAACCTTACAGATTTACAGAGTTATGTGATGCAATAGAAAAAGTAATTTCGAGGTGATTAGTGTGAAAAAAAATAGATTAAACTGGAACTGGTTTAGGAGAATATTGATTATACTATTATTGTTAATTACGATTTTTTCGATATTAACAGGGAAAAATATAACATATTGTAAAGGTAAATCAACATTTACACCAACACCGCAAGTAACGCCACAGATTACCCCATTGGGAAACTCTCAAGATGCTATTCTTCAGGCGGCGCAAATGGCTATTAGTACATCTCAGACAGCAATGTCGTCAATTCAGACGACTGTTAATATAATAACTATGATTGTAGCGCTTTTTGGTGTATGTAATTTAGCAACAATAATAATCTATCTTAATAAAATTAGAGATATTAAAATATTTAAAAAGGAACTTCAAGAAATAAAACAAGAGGCAGAAAAGCAAAATTCAAATGTACAAATCTTAGAAGAAGAATTAGTGGAGAAAAGAACAACCCTGGAAACATTTTTTAAAGATCTAGGGGATTTAAGTATTGAAATTACACAAATAACCAAAAATCAAAGAGTCTTTTCTGCTATCACTCAACTTCGAAATAAAAATTCCAATATTCGTTTAAAAAACTTACGAACCCTTTCCGAATCTGTTCATCCTGATGGAGTTATTCCAATGATTGAAATTTTAACTAATAATCAAGAACAATTAACAATTCGTAAAGAAGCTGCTAAAGGGTTGGGAAGATATTCTGAAAATAGGGATCTAGATGATTATTGGGAACAAATTTTCGACAGCTTTAAAAATGTATTGGAAAATGATAATTCACTCCATGAATTAATTGGGGAAATAATGGAAAGTACCGCAAAGTATAAGTCGGACGCAAGGGAACTGTTTTCGCTTATTGTAAAATGGTCAAAGAATGATGATACTCAATTACAACAGACCTTTATCGTATCGTTTGGTAAAGCCGATATATACGACGATATAATTGTTGATAGATTAAAGGAAATGGGTTTTAATAGAGACGAATAAATGTATCGAAAGAGACAAAACAATCATTTTCCAAATCTTTCTCGATATAGGCGAAGAACTTTGAATTCATATTAGTTTTCCTTTCATTTCACGTTTTTTCGTATATTTATTATATCATGCTTTATTGATATTATAACTTCATAAAATCAGATTCTTAGCTAGACTGTATTTGCATAATAAGTTTTTTTTTGTTAAACTTACTTTACAGGATTTCCAAGTTTAGAGCTTTGAAAAAGTAGGTGAAAATAACGATGGAAATAATCCGCCAAGTTTCCCCGAACCATCAAATGGCATTGGATAAACTAAAAAATCTCTTAATGCAAGAAGGCTGCCGGGAGGTTTATCTTTTTGGGTCATTAACCACGGGTACGGCAACGGAAAATTCGGATATCGATATTGGGATCAAAGGATTTCCACCGGAAAAATTTTTTCGTTTATATGCGAAACTTGAGGAAGAAGTTCCCTTTCATGTTGACTTGATCGATTTTGACAGTGAAATTGACTTTTTAATATGCTTTCAAGTGTAGGTGAGGTAGTTCGTCTTGGATAATAAACTGATAGATGTATTTACTCTCGAAGATAACAATAAACCAATTAATTAAAATCATCGTTCCATCAATACTAACAAAAAGAGGAGTTATTCATGCCGGTTATCAAAGTTGAGATCGGACGCCAAAGCAATGAAAAGAAAAAAGAGATCATCGCCCAACTCACCCAGACCATGGCTCAAATAACCAATATTCCAGCACAGGCATTTGTGGTGTATATTAACGAGTATGACGCGGAAAACATTGGAACGGGCGGGATACCGTTATCGGAGCGGAAATAGGCTTTCCACGCGAGAATTATTGAATAAGCCCGATTTACCAACGCTACTCCTTTAAAAGGAGTCTTAAAGGAGCGAGAGGATTTGCTCTTTTAGGCTTTAAAACAATCCCCAAAAACAAACAACTCCCCGATTGCGGTTCCAATCGGGGAGTTGCCGTTACTATTTCACATTCATAGGATCAAAGCCATTTCAAATAATA
>JBJKPO010000456.1:0-4325 GCA_046706235.1 Bacillota bacterium
GGGAACACGCGCATCCAGCTTAAGATCCCAGTCACCGTAATTCCGGGCGATGTTTAACGGTTTTCCCCATTTGTGGATTATTCCCACCGGTTCCAAGCGTAACGGATTTCCTTTATACCGGGGGGCATCGTCGCAAATCCCGATAATTCCCCCATTAGTCAGTAAATGTAATACTTTCCCTTGTAAAAATGCGGGTTCCCAATGTCCGAACAGGTTCTGTCCCGAGAAACGATTGCCCAAAACGCCGATAAGATAATCGCCCTGATAAATACGAACCGAACGGCCGTGAATATTCTCCAGGCGATCATAGGCGGCGGTATCGTCAAGCGCTTTTAAAAGAACAATGTCCCCTTCGCCGCCCATCCCATCCATTACTTCAAAATCTTCCGCTTGGTTCAACATTTCATCCTGGAGTTTTTGGTTGCGGATATTGGAGGCGATTACCTTAATTTTATACTGGCTGAGTTTCATTTGATACTCCTTTAAATTAATTCATCAGTTTATCGTGTCCCGCCGATCTTTGCAAGTCCTGGTCTCCCAGAGAAATATTTCCTAATATCCGCCTTCTTTCCGTTTCCGTGGGAATCATTAAATTATCTCCGGTTTTAATTGCACTGATTATACCAAAGAGATCATTAATTAAAAAATCCAGTATTGTTTTAGTAAAAACACAATTACGGGGATCAATGCCCGCGATATCCCGGCGTAATACATAGGAATCGTAAGTACAACCAGTTCCGCATAAAGAAACGGCCACGCAGTCCCGGCAAGCGTCCAAGGTAAAAGTGGAACGGTTTCCCCACTGCCTGAAAAGATCATCCTCGGATAAACTATTGATTTTCAATAAATCATCCAATTTTTTAGCAATAATTCCCGATACCAGTAAAGTTTTACAAGGGCCCACCCTGCCGTCCGACATGACTGTAATTCCTTTTCCCAGGGCGGCGCATTCTTTCCCGCGCGCTTTTTTCCGGACAAACGGCATAATTACACGGCAAATATTTTCCAGGTATAATCCGGCCGCCCGCGATTTAAGAAAAACGGCAATCATTTTGGCGGTGTATTGCTCTATGGGTATTAACTCGGGATTTTCCCGGCCAAGTAAATAATGTGGATAGTTTAAACCGATACTGACCGGTTCGCTGTTAAGAAAAAAGTCTAAAGTCGTCTCATCCAATTCGGCGATATTGTGTTTCCCCACTACTCCCGAAATGCCGGTTTTACAACCAGCCTGCTTGCATAACTTGTATCCTTGAAGGCTTAATCGAAACGATCCCTGGTGGTTGGGCAGGCCGCGCGCCTGGTTATGGACCGGTTCCGGGCCATCCAAGGAAACCAGCGTTAAAACATCATGTTCCTTTAAAAACCGGGCAATCTCCTCATTTACAAGCACTGCATTGGTAAAAAGCACCAAACGGTAATTTCTTAAATACCGGGGAACTTCCCGTACCAATAACTTTAAGGTTTCATAGTTTAATAACGGCTCACCACCGGTAAATATAATCGTTTTAGCCTGATTTTCCGGAGCCAGTCGCGCAAATGTTTCCATACTCTTAATTGCAATCTCGGGAGTCATTTGTTGTTTATTATCGGTAAAATAATTCCGTTCGATCTGGCAATAGGTGCAATCCAGATTACAAAAATCCGTCATTTGCAGTCTCAAGGTCAGTGGTTCGATGATTATGGCTTGAGCGGCCAAACCGTCAAAATATTCGGCTTCGTCGGCGGTAGCCGGTAAAATTAAACCAAGTTCCCGGAGCCGCTGAAAAGTATCATCCAAATCATTTCCGATAATTATGGATTCATTATCGATATGGCGCGCGAGCGCGTTTGTGATTTCAGCAAAACAATCAGTCTTTAAATAAGCGACTTCCATGCTTAAGGAATTGAAGATCGCTACATAATCGGGCGCGGTTTTTAATTTATCAAAAATATGATTGTATTTCGACCACTTGAATTTCATCGTATCGCTCTTTCCGGTTTTAATTAAATATTCTCCAGGTCCTTTCACAACACTTTTAATACGGTTGCGGGAGTTTATTTTTTTTTAGGAGACCCGATCCAGGTACATAAGTAATTTTCATGAACCCGGATCTTTTCTCCGTGGTCTTCCTCCGTTTTTTGTGGCCGGTGTAAGTTAAACGCACTGGTGTCAGTCGCAAAATATGGGCAGTAAGGATCCGGGGCGTCGTATTCGCCTGTAAACAATAGCGCCCTTGCCGTACATCCACCCTTGCATTGATCAATGACCGGACAATTAATTTGACGGCATTTCGAGGGGTAAATCTCGCTTCTTTGGTTAAAACGCTTAAAAACATCGGAATTAACTATTTCGTCGATACTAGATGTTAACAAATCTCCTCCGTCTAAATCAACATAAATACAAGGGGTTACCGGCACCCGTCCGTTAATCTTGGACTGAATCCGGAAGGAATCGATTCCGCAGTGGCACCCTTGAGCGGCGATCCCGGCCTGGACCGCCAATATTGGTTCGCTTAAGGTAATCAGATCGGTATTTTCAAACAAATAGTTAAATGCATTGTAAACTTGATATATATCCGGTAAAAGCTGAAAATGATGTTTTTCTACCGGTTTTAAAAGATTGATCCGCAGTTCCGCGTCGAGCCGGGTAGCCAATTCCAGAAATTTGGCCAGGTTATCCGGATCGATGTTCCAATTCATTCCGGCTACAACAATGCTCCTGGGCCGGTCATTTTTGATACATAATTCGATTCCACGAATTACTTCCTCGAAGGCGTTTCTAACGTTGCGATTTTGATTGTGGAGTTCCCGGATAGGAGAGTCTAATGAGAAATCCCAATCATTTATGGCCATAAAGGCATCATAATGATTTTGATGGAGATAATGCGCGGTAAACCCATTGGTGGTAATCCCGCAAATAATTCCCGCCTCCGTCAATCGCCGGATAATATATGGTAACGTACTTTTTTCGGCTGCTTTTCCCTGAGTAAAAATCGGCTCGTTGCCTCCGAAATTAACGGTTTCAATCCGGTAGTCGATCAGTTTGTCGATAATCAAATCGAGTTCGGATTGACTCAAATAGTCATTACTGTTTTTTCGTTTTTTCCATGAATAACAATGGCGGCATTTTGCATTGCAATAATTCCCGATTGACCATCCGATATTTTTAATTTTCGTCATGACTTATCCTTATCCTTTATAGGCGGTTAAATGATTGGCGCGGCCGCCTGGTTTATATTTCGCCGGTACCAAGTTTTACCCGTGTCCGATCGGGTTTCCCGGTCGGTGTATACGGTATCTCCGGTACCAAGACGATTTCATCGGGAATCATATAAGACGGTATTTGTCCGAGTAGTTTTTTCCGTAATTCGGTTTTAGAAGTATCGCGGATAACGCAAACAGCCAGAACAATCCGGGTCGAATCGCCATCCCCGGCCAAAAAACAAACCGCATCTTGAATATTGGGATTTTTTTTGACAGCCAGTTCAATTTCCAAAAGACTGATTCGATACCCGTCTTTTTTGATAACGTCATCCACCCGGCCGTAAAAAATATAATTTCCTTCTTGATCCCGGGTAACCAGGTCCCCTGTTTTATATAAAACTTTATTGGGAACAAGATCTTTAATCAAAACCCGTCCGGTCAAGACGGGCTCGTTCCAATATCCTTTCATGACTTGCACGCCGCCTATGTAAAGCTCTCCGATATCTCCGATGCCGGTAAACTCGCCATCCGGTTTTACGGCATAAAACTCGATGTTTTTAAACGGTTTTCCAATCGGGATTACTTGATCGGATTTTAAATCAGGCGGGACTTCGTAAGCGGATACCGCTACCGTAGTCTCCGTCGGACCATAACGGTTAATAAACCTTACTGCGGGAAGATTTCGTTGTAATTCGGCAATGTATTTGGCGGCAATGCTTTCTCCTCCGAAAGAAATGGTTTTAAGCGCCGCAAATTCTCCCTCGTTAAATACCGCGTTATCGGCCAGTAGTTTTACAATAACCGGGGTAAGACTCAGGTGGGAAATACGTTCGGATATAATTGTTTTTTTTAGGTTGCGGGGCATGAGGTCCATTTTTCCGGCAATAATAATGGTCCCACCCGCATATAACGGACAAAAAATATCGGTAATCGAAGCGTCAAAATAAAATGGTTTTAATGAGATAATACGGGTTTGCTCATTAAAATCATACATGGCAACGGTTTCATAAATGAAATTCAATACGCCGCGATGGCAAATCGTAACACCCTTGGGTTTCCCGGTTGAACCGGAAGTGTAAATAAATATAAGCGGCGCTTTCCGGTCGATGTTGCTTCGTGCCGGATGAATCAGAGTATTG
>JBJKPO010000457.1:0-3433 GCA_046706235.1 Bacillota bacterium
GTTTACCCCCACTCCCACCATTAACTGTTCATAATCCGGAAGAACATCCTCTATATCGATTACGCGTTTATCATTCAAATAGCACTGTATCTGCCGTCCCTGACAAATTACCTTTAATAAATTAAAACCTGAATTAATTAATTCCGTAACTTGCCATGAAACAATATCCTGCCATTGATTATTGACCAATTTAAATAACGCGTAACCGCCATTACTGCTGATTTCAAATGAATAAAAATTATTATGGTCTTTATAATGGAATATAAGGCCAAATCCGTTGTTATCAGCCCCGTCATTCCATTTGGCCTTGATAGAAACCGTAATATCCGCGGGATATGCTTCAGAAAGACAAGCACTATAAAAATACCCGCTAGTATCACAATTAAAATTCAACTGGCCATTTTGGATCTTAAAATGCTCCGTTTCCGGAAAACCCTGATCTTTGGTTGAAAAGTCCACTATCTTTAGGTTGCCGGACTCCGACGCCTCGCCGGCGTCTTCTTGCAAGTTTGTAACCGAACAACTATTCAAGTGAACAATGGCATTTTTACCTGATCCACCAATTAATACCGCAAGGCCCGTTTGAGCGGACGGTTCTTTTACGGAAATAGTCTGTAAAAAATGGTTATTGACATATAACTTGGCTTGCTCTTTTTTTACTACTACTTTTAAAATATTATAATCGTCCGTATTTATATAATCTGATTGAGTATTGTCCTGGATTGTTTGCAAATCATCATTGAAGTACTCCATGACATAATACTCTTGCGCGCGAGGTTCTACGACAAATAAATATTTGGTCTCCGCGCCAAGATTGAACAATAAGGAATAATATCCACCACCGGACCTAAAGCGCATCTCCACTTCCGCAATAAAACAATCCGGAACTTTCACCGGCACTACGACAGACCGGATATCGCCATCATTATAGATTTTTAGTTCATATCCGTTTTTTACATAACCGGAACTTCCATCTTTGTCGCTGTTAACTTCCCAGCCGCTCGAAGGATTGGTAAATCTTTCATAATATGGTATCTCATTTATTTTGGCGGAAACAGATGAAATAAATAAAAAAAGCATTATACACACTAAAGAAATCAGCCGGAGTTTTTTCATTATAGCCCCCCATTAAATGGAATAAAACGGCGTTTCCTAAATAATTCAAAAGATTATTGGTAGGAAAATAACGCTTAATTTAAAATATGCGGCGGTAAACGAAAAAATGACTCCAAAAACACGGCTATTCATTTATTATTTATGAAAAGTTTTTGTATAAATACGGAAGGACCGTAAAAAAACTCTGGCGGGTAATTGCAGGATAATAGGGTCACAAACAGAATTTTTATTATTAAAGGAAAAAGCTATTTATGATAACATAAGTAACGATCTGAATAAATCATTTATGGAGGGTTGGAATGGACAATTCCAATGAAAATGTCCAGATTAATTACCGGTTTATTTTTAAAAACGGGGAAGAACGGGAATTTCCGATAACCTTTAATCGTTATAGTTTAAATTTGGCCTCGAAAGGTAATAAAAAAATCTATCAATGGGCGGAGTTGAATTTTTGCCGGTGCCCCGTTTGTACGCTCAATGAAAAGCAATATCAATACTGTCCGATTGCTTTAAACATGATTGATCTGGTGGAATTCTTCAAGGGTGCTACTTCTCATGAAATGGTTGATATCGTTATTGAAACCAGAGAAAGAAACTATACTAAACATACATCTTTACAAAGGGGCTTGAGTTCCCTTATCGGGATTTATATGGTTACCACCGGGTGCCCGACCATGGAAAAATTAAAACCAATGGTCCTGTTTCATTTGCCGTTTGCCTCGGACGAAGAGACCAGGTATCGGGCCATTTCGATGTACTTAATGGCCCAATATTTCAAATATAAGAAAGGGCAAGCGCCGGATTGGGATCTCACCGATTTGGTAAAGATTTACGACGAAATCAGCATCTTAAACAAACATTTTTGCGAAAGATTGCGAAATTTTCAAGTTGAGGACGCCAGTCTGAACGCGGTAATTATCCTGGATTGTTTTGCGAATTCGGTTATCTTTTCAATCAGCAAAAACGGCATGAATGAATTGGAATTATTATTCAGCGGTTATTTGAATTGAACAAACACCGGGGGAAACGGATTCATGATAACCAAATTGGCGGTTGTGACCATTCATGTAAAGGATCAAGAACTTATATTTATGAGGTGATGATATGAATTATCGGGAATTTGGTAAGACCGGCCGGCGGGTGAGCGAAGTTAGTTTTGGCGCGTGGGCTATTGGCGGCACGTGGGGCGAGGTTAGGGATGAAGAATCTTTAGCCGCGTTGCGGTGGGTAATTGATTTGGGTGTTAATTTTATCGATACCGCGGATGTGTATGGCGACGGACATAGTGAACAATTAATCGGCAAAATTTTAAAGGAACGTTCCGGGAAAATCATGGTGGCGACCAAGTTCGGGCGCCGCCTTTCCCCTCATGTAGCCGCGGGCTATAATAAAAATAATTTAACGGCGTTCGTGGACAGAAGTCTTACCAATCTTGGGGTTGAGACCATTGATTTGGTACAACTACATTGTCCGCCCACGGAGGTTTATTATCGGCCCGAGGTTTTTCAAATTATGGATGATTTGACCGCGGCGGGTAAAATCCGTTATTATGGCGTCAGTGTTGAAAAAGTTGAAGAGGGTTTGAAGGCGCTCGAGTATCCGGGTGTCCAATCGATACAAATTATTTTTAATATGTTCCGGCACCGTCCGGCCGAAAAACTATTCCGGGAGTGCCGGGAGAAACAAGTCTCCGTTATCGCCCGGGTCCCTTTGGCGAGCGGCCTGTTAACCGGAAAAATGAACAGCAACTCAACCTTCGCTACCGACGATCACCGCAATTTCAACCGGCACGGCGAGGCTTTCGATCGCGGTGAAACTTTTTCAGGGGTTGATTTTGAAAAAGGATTGGCCGCGGTGGACGAGTTAAAGAAAATAGTACCGGACGGTCAAACTTTAGCTCAATTTGCGCTGCGGTGGATTTTGATGTTTCCCGAAGTCGGCTGTGTGATCCCTGGGGCAAAAAATATTTTCCAGGTGGAACAAAATATTACCGCAACGAATTTTCCCCCACTGACTGAAAAAGAGACGGCTATGGTAAAGGCAATTTACGAACGGTATATTAAACAGGATGTTCACCAACAATGGTAAGCGTCGCCGAATAATAATTACTATCGATATTATAAAGTGGGGCGAACATAATGGGTTGGCAAAATAATCCTTTTTCAGTCTTATTGATTGCCGGATCGTTAATTCTGCTGGTGATAGCAAACTTGGCCTGGCGGCGGCGGCCGGTTACCGGGGCGAAGGCTTTTACCTTGTTGCTCCTGGCGATGGCGGAATGGACGATAACTTATGGACTGGAACTGGGAAGTGTTTC
>JBJKPO010000458.1:0-15522 GCA_046706235.1 Bacillota bacterium
GTTGATGGCGATCAAAAAATTGATTACAAAAAAGCCGCAGACCAACAGACCGATTATAAGTTTGGTTAGCGGCCCGGTAATCAGTGAAATCCAAAAAACGGCCGAGGCTCCCATGCTTTTAAACCATAATAAATCCAGATATTTTCCGGAAACGGTCCATAATAACAAAAATACGACTACAATTACGCCAAGCACAATTTTAGTCAATCTACTCATTAAAGTCTCACTCCTTTTATTAAAAGTGGGATTACTATTCAGGTTTTTTAGAATTCAGCCATGTACCGTCAACCTGCTCTTCTTCTGATTTGTATCATAACTCTACTTTAGTGAGTACTTCTACTTTATTGAAAAAAACTCCTGCTTAAGGAGGAAGAGTATCACGAAACGCGAATATTTAAAACTGCGTAAGACCGTATGTCCATGTAATTGATAAAAAGGAGTAAATATGAACAGTTTTATAACTTTGTTGAAATCGCGCTGGCAAGAGGGATACTTTTTATGCGTCGGACTTGACTCGGATTATGAAAAACTACCCGAAAGATTAAGGGAAAAGCCGGTTGAAGACGCGCTATTCGAATTTAACCGGGAAATCATCCGGGAAACTGCTCCTTACTGTTGCGCTTTTAAACCGAATATCGCCTTTTATGAAGGATATGGTCCGGAGGGGCTGTCAGCCTTGATTAAAACCAACCGGTTTATCAGGGAGCAATATCCGGCGCATCCTATTATTTTGGATGCCAAGCGGGCCGATATCGGGAATACCAATACCGGTTATGTTAAAGCGGCCTTTGAAATATTTCAAGCCCACGCCGTTACGGTCCATCGTTATTTGGGCAGGGAAGCCCTGGAACCTTTCCTGGCAAAAAAGGAGCGCGGAGTGATTGTGCTTTGCCATACATCTAATCCGGGCGCCGGGGAGTTTCAGGAATTAAAGATAAATGGAGAAGAGTTATACAAGGTAGTGGCCGCCAAAGTAAACCGGGAATGGAATTATAACGGGAATTGCGGGTTGGTGGTCGGAGCTACTTTTCCGGAACAACTGGCGGAAGTTCGCCGAATTGCCGGGGATCTCCCAATTTTAATACCTGGGATCGGGGCCCAGGGAGGCGATCTGGAACAAACCGTGATTTGTGGGTTGAATTCGGTGGGACAAGGAATTATTGTTAATGCTTCCCGCAGCGTTATTTATGCATCAAACGGTGATAATTTCGCCCGGGCAGCGGCGGCGGAAGCAGCCCGTCTCACGGCGGAAATTCGCCGCGCGCAGCAGTTAAGACGATAACAAAATCAGGGGTTTTACCGGCTATGGGAAATAAATTTCTTAAAATATATTGCATAATCTTTCAACTTACGCCATAATAGATATTTAATATATCACCAATTATGAGGTGGAATTTAATATGACCGAAAAACATCTGGAAGAGAAGATCAATAATTTACTGGAGCATATTGAAGATCAGGGACAAAAAGAGCACTATTTTCGTTTAATCTTCACTTTATTAGAAAAAGGATACTATCCGGGGCTTGCCGAGGTCCCGGTTGTAAAGTCCTCAATCAGCCATATAGATGGTGACAAGGGCTTGCTTACATATCGGGGTTATCCGGTGGAAGAACTGGCTGAGAATTGCAGTTTCGAGTCGGTTTGTTTTTTAATTCTCAATGGCGACCTGCCTTTGGAGGATGAAGAGATCGAATTGCGCGAGAAGCTGTTAGGCAATATCTATCTCTCTCCGGGAGTGAGTCAATCGATTATCGAGTTTGATAAAAACCTGCATCCCATGAATGCGTTAAGCGCGGCTACTCTTTTACTGGAAGCGGATGATAAGGAATCGGCGAATGTTGAAAATCACAAGGAGAATTTGGAGCGCGCCATTAATTTGATTGCCAAATTTCCGACGATTATTGGTACCTTTTTAACGAAAAGGGTTGATTTTAATCGTAATGTCAAGTTTGATTCGTTTGCGGAATACTGCCTGTATTGTTTTAACCCCAAGTTATCAAAAGATCCGGCTTATATTAAAATGTTTGAGGAATCCTTGATTCTCCATATGGATCATACGATGAACAACAGTACTTTTTCAGCCCGGGCAGTCGGATCATCCCGGGCCGGGATTTATTCCCTGGTTTCATCAGCGATTAATTCCCTGTCCGGTCCTTTGCATGGCGGGGCTAATGAGAGAGTACTACGGACTTTGCGGCAAATCGGCGCCCCGGGAAATGTACCCGAACATGTTGAAAATTCGTTGGAACATCATCAAAAAATCATGGGGATCGGCCATCGTATTTATAAAACTTACGATCCACGCGCCAAATACTTTAAAAAACATATTTTACCGAAAATCTTTAATGATCCCGAAACTTTGGCCATAGAAAATCCTGAATTATTAAATCTTTACCAAACGGCGACTACCTTGGAATCTTTTGTTCAGGCGAAATTAGGGAAAAAGAAATTATATCCGAACGTTGATTTTTGGTCGGGCCTTTTTTACACCGCGATTGGGGCGCCGGTCGATTATTTTACCACTATATTTGCGATGGCTCGGGTGACCGGATGGACTGCCCACTGGATCGAGCAACAGGTTTTAGGCGGTAAAATTTATCGTCCTTTCCAGTTGTATGTAGGTTTTGATACCAGGCATATATTAAAATAGGTTTCATGACTAAGGTCATTAACCAGTCGAAAGTCAAATGTCAAAGGTCTAATGTCATTTAAGGTAAAAGTAAAATAGATTTTATTCTTTCGACATTCGACTTTTAACTTTGGACATTTGACTATTATTACAAAAGGAGTGTCCCTAATGAGAGTACTATCTGGAATTCAGCCCTCGGGAAACTTGCACCTCGGGAATTATTTCGGGATGATGAAACGGATGATCGAATACCAGGAAAAAAACGAGCTTTTTTGTTTTGTGGTTAATCTTCATGCCTTAACCTCGATCTTTGACGCGGAAAAGTTAAAACGGCAGACTTTCGAAGCCCTATGTGACTTTCTGGCGTTGGGACTTAATCCGGAAAAATCAGTGTTCTGGGTCCAATCGGATGTCCCGGAAGTCACTGAATTAACCTGGTATTTAAGTAATATTACCGGTATGGGATTACTTGAAAGATGTCATTCATATAAAGATAAGCTTGCCAAGGGTATCCCGGCCAGCCATGGTTTGTTTTCATATCCGGTATTGATGGCCGCCGATATTCTCGGTTATGGAGCCAATCTGGTTCCGGTCGGCAAAGACCAAAAACAGCATGTCGAAGTGGCCCGGGATATTGCGCTTCGGTTTAACAATACTTACGGGGAGACCTTTGTGGTTCCGGAACCTGATATCGAAGAAGAATTAGCTATCGTTCCGGGCCTGGACGGTCAAAAAATGTCCAAATCTTACGGTAATACCATTGAGATCTTCGCGGACGAAAATGTTCTGAAACAGAAGATTATGTCGATTAAAACCGATTCAACACCGGTGGAAGAGCCTAAACCGATCGAGGGGAATATTCTATATGCGTTATATATGTTATTTCTTGATAAGCAAGGGAAAGAGACTTTACGGGATCGTTTTTTAAGCCCCGGATTAAAATACGGCGATCTTAAAAAAGAACTTTTTGCAACGATTTGGGAGTATTTTACACCTTACCGTGATAAACGGGCTCAAATCAGCCGGGATAAGAATTATGTATTTGATATCATGAAACACGGAGCTCAAAAAGCAAGGACAGTTATTGCCGGATATATGGATAAAGTACGTCGTAACGTAGGTGTTGATTATTTAAATTTTTGATTAACCCCTGGAATTATTAATATAATTATCTAATGCTTGGAGGTAGATAAATGAACCATGATTTGGCCCGTTTGGGGGTAGAAATACCGGAAATCTTACTGCCCAATCAAACGATCAATTTAAAGAAATGGGCGGTTGTGGCCTGCGATCAGTATACTTCACAACCGGACTACTGGGAGGAAGTTGCCCGGGTAGCCGGTGATTCTCCGTCAACATTACAGCTTATCCTTCCTGAAATTTATCTCGGTTCGGTAAACGAAACCGAAAAGATCGGACGGATTCATCAACGAATGCGGGATTATCTTCAAACCGGTGTATTACAAAGGATGGCTCCGGGATTTATTTATGTGGAGCGGGCCACCCATACCGGAATACGCCGCGGTTTAATGGTGGCCCTCGATCTGGAGCGTTACGATTTCAAGCCGGGATCGCAAACTTATATCCGGGCAACCGAAGGAACCGTTTTGGAACGGATTCCGCCACGGGTTCGCATTCGGGAAGGAGCGGTCATGGAGGTGCCTCATATCATGGTTTTGATCGATGATCCGGATTGCCGGGTCATTGAACCTTTGGCCGAACGGACCGGAGAATTAACCAAAGCATATTATACCGAATTAATGATGGGAGGCGGTCAAATTACGGGTTATCTGGTCAACGACCACCAATCATTACGTGATATTACCACCGGGTTAAAGCTGTTAGCCGATCCGGAGCGTTACGCCGCCAAATACGGAATTAGCGGACGTCCTCCTTTACTGTTTGCGGTCGGCGACGGTAATCATTCCTTAGCAACCGCCAAAGTCGTTTGGGAAAAGCTGAAGGCTAGTTCTCCGGCATTAGCGGTTCAGGATTATCATCCCGCCAGATATGCCCTGGTTGAATTAGTCAATATTCATGATTCCAGTTTGGTTTTTGAGCCGATTCACCGGGTTTTGTTTAATATTAATCATGAAGAGTTACAGGAAGCGTTGAAAATATATTGCACGTCCCGGAATTTACCGTTTACTATCGATTATTATCAGGAATTACAAACTATGAAACAGAAAACGGAAATGTTACATAAGGCCAATCCCAAGGGACATTATATCGAATTTGTTACCGAAAACGGATTCGGGTTGATCGCGGTTCAACGTCCTAATTGTAATCTTAGCGTTGGAACTTTACAGGCTTTTTTAGATGAGTTCATTAAAAATAATCCCGCAGTTAAGCTCGATTATATTCATGGAACTTCAGTGGTCGCCGAATTGGGATCCAAGGAGGGGAACATCGGATTTTATTTGCCTTCGATGAGCAAAACCGATTTTTTTACTACCGTGATCCTTGATGGCGTATTACCCCGAAAAACTTTTTCAATGGGAGAAGCCGAAGATAAGCGTTTTTATATGGAAAGCCGCCGAATTATCAGCGAATAACGTTTCGGTGAAACATACGGCATCTATTTACCGGCCTGGGAAAGGATAACTCCCAGGCTTATTCATTATTTACATGTAATAAAATATAATGATCAAAGTTTTACTAAGAAAAACAACTTCAGGGATAATTACATATCAATTATGTCAAGAATAATCTTGAAGATAAATTAACTTAAAGAAAAGGGATGAACCGGTTAGTCCCGGAAAATGCCGGATAATTTTACGAAATTATTGGCAAATTACGACATGAATCCGGTCGAAGTTAAGATATGATTGTTATTAAAAGGCAATAATCAACTGACGTAGACTTCTTAAATAATATGGGACGTTTTACCAGGTTAAATTCGAACTTGATGGCATTTATGATACAAAATACAATAATAAGGGAGGGATTTTTAAGTGACAGATTGGTCGTGGAATTGGATCGGTACGGTTAAATCCACACGAAGAACCAAGGAAACTCACGTGCTGACGCAAAAATTAAAAAATGAAAAAATTTGGTTCTAAATCAAAATCATGGGAGGGAAAACATTTGAATTTAAAACTGACGAAAACCAGAATTATGCCTAAAATGGAGGATGACTTCCGGATTACGAATATCGGTAAAACAATTAAAGCAATTATCGCCGAATATAACTACTCAATTGTAAAAAATGAGCCGTTAAACAGTCCTCATGAAGGATGGGCCTTGATTAAACAAAAAGTTGACGGGCTTTGGGAAGAGATAAAAAAGAATAATACGGATAATTCTAAAGAGGCAATTATGAAAGAAGCGGCTCAAATTGGGGCGATGGCGATGCGATTTATGGTTGATTTGGGAGACGACGCTCAAGCCGCCAAAACGAAGCAAATTACCGGTAGTAAAAAAGTGAATTACAGTCATTTTGGATAACACTTCAGAAGATAGACCTTTTATTATAGAAGGAGTGATGTGCCGGTGCTTGAAAATGACTGTTTTAAAGTAGATCAAGAGATTGGCCGGGAAATAAACCGGGTTTGGCACTCGAATCATTGGGAACTTGATTCTAAAATAACCGCAAATTTAAAAGTCTTATCATTAGCGAGTATTATTCGGCATAAATTGCATCAAGTTCAATTTAATTTGGAAAACATTTTGAAACAAGATAAAATAATCCAAGATACCCGGTTTGGCGGACGAGACGGTTGGGAAACCAGCGCTGTTATTATTCAGTGTGAATTGGAATCGATGTTGTTTACATTTAACCGGATTATGAATCTTCTATCCGGGATGGTTGCTATCATTTATGAAATCAAGACTAATATCAACGAGGTTCGTTTTAAAGACTTTTTTCCTTCCTTGATGAGCGCTAAACCATTTTTTAACGAACTTCAGCGAAAGGATTCTATATTGGCCGAAGTATTGTCATCATTTTATTTTTCGGCGGAAAACAAGATAATTATGGGTTTTTTAAATAAAAAAGGATTCCAATATATCACATTGGCCAAAATATTTAGTTTATACTCTAGTAAAGATGTAATCCAAAACAAGACCGAAAAATACGGCTGTAAAACCGGAGAGTGGTCATTTAACGCGAAAATGGCTGTCGAATTCGAGAGGACTTGCCGTCAAGCCATTTGTAAACTGGGTTATTTAATGTTTAATCATTTAAATGACGAACCGATTCGAATTAATTATTTTCCCGGTTATCAACCGGTGGAACTATCAAAATAAGAATATCAATAAAGCTATTTAGCCGGTTGAAAAATTTTTCGGCAAAAGATATAATACAAGTAATTGATTTGAACCACTTGATAAACAAGTGGTTTTATTATGCTAAAACAAGCTATGATTTATAGCTTGTGATTGCAGATTAAAGATTACATATTAAAAAATTGTTGGCTTGATAATTTTTTATTGCGATTGGCAGTTAAATCTCCATTTGAAATTGGTAATTAAATTTGGAATCTGCAATTTGTAATCAGAAATTTTAATTAAAATAGGAGGAGAACAATGAATTATGTAAGTACCCGGGGGAATTTCGGCGAAGTTAGCGCTGCCAGGGCAATCCGGTTGGGTATCGCTCCCGATGGCGGATTGTTTACTCCTGAGCGGATTCCGAGACTCACCTTGACGGAATTAGAAACATTTAAAGATAAAACTTACCCGGATTTGGCGGTTGAAATCCTCAGCCTGTTTTTAACGGACTTTGCAAAGGAAGATTTGACCATGATGGTTAAAGCTGCTTATGAATATCCCGTTAAATTCGATCATCCGCGGGTTACTCCGGTGACTCAAATGCGGGACGGGGAGTTTATTTTGGAATTGTGGCACGGCCCGACCTGTGCGTTTAAGGATGTTGCTTTACAAATATTACCGTATTTAATGACTGAAGCCGGTAAATTGATTAAGGATAACTCCGGGATTGTCATTTTGGTCGCGACCTCCGGCGACACCGGGAAAGCCGCTTTGGAGGGCTTCCGGGACGTGGCGGGAACCAGGATTGTCGTCTTTTTCCCAGATCAGGGAGTCAGCGCGATCCAGCGCCTGCAAATGGTGACTCAGAAAGGTCAAAATACATACGTGGTTGCGGTCGAGGGAAATTTTGACGATGCCCAAAACGGGGTTAAAGAAATATTTGGCGATGCCAAGGTCATTCAAAAGCTGGCGCAAAATGGGCTGGCCTTTTCCTCCGCTAATTCCATCAACTGGGGGCGGCTGGTTCCCCAGATCGTGTATTACTTTTACGGATATCTGGAACTATGCCGGAAAGGCGTGATTAAAATTGGAGAACCGCTTAATGTTACCGTGCCCACCGGGAATTTCGGGAATATCCTGGCCGCTTATTTCGCGATGCAAATGGGGTTGCCGGTCGGAAAGCTGATTTGCGCCTCCAACTCCAATAACGTATTGACCGATTTCATTAACGGCGGCGTCTACGACCGGAACCGGATGTTTTATACGACCATTTCGCCTTCGATGGATATTTTAATCTCCAGCAATTTGGAGCGTTTATTATATTATTTGTCCGGAGCCGACAGCGGATTGATAAACGAGTGGATGAATCAGTTGAAAAAGAACGGCCGTTATCAGGTGGATAGCCGGACCTTCACCGGGATAAAAAAGAGTTTTTACGGCGGATTCGCGGATGAAGCGGAAACAAAAGCGGCGATTAAGAAGATTTTTGATGAACAAAGAATTACTTTGGATACCCATACCGCGGTGGGAGTATCCGTTTACGAGCGATACCGGGAGGCAACCGGCGATCGCAAGCCGGTATTGTACGCCTCAACCGCCAGCCCCTTTAAATTCAACTCAAGTGTGTTGGAAGCTATTTTAGGCGAAACCGCCGTGGCCGGGATTGATGAATTCGCTTTGCTCGATAAACTATCCGAGTTATCAGGGATGATGATTCCCGCTGGGCTAAAAAATCTCAATCAGAAGACGGTCAGGCACACAACGGTTTGCGAAAAGGAAGCCATGGGACGAATAGTTCAGGAGATACTGGGGATTCTTTAAAAAATTATAAACTCACACAAAGGCACAGAGGCACGAAGGAAAGCAAGAACATGATATCAATTATATTTTTCTGCGCCTCTGCATCTCTGCGCGAGTGATGTTTTTTTACTTGCCTTCTTTATCGATATTTTTTTGTACATATTTAACTCCACGTATTGGTTTGCTACAGTTGGTTAAGGTAGGGATATTTCGTAAAAACTGTTGTAAAGTTTAAACTAAAGCACCGGATACCTTTCCGGCGCTTTTTATATTCTTGAAGGATTTCCAATCAGTATACCGAAACATATATAGTTAAAACTAAAAGTGGTGTGAAAAACTCTAAAAGTTAGCAGTACACACCGATTTTTTTAAGAGTTGTGATATCATAATAAAATAGGTTTATCACAATTCTACTAATCGAGGGGCGTCAATGACTTTTTTAACCGAAGTACCGGAATACTATCGCGATTTTAAACTGGATGACTTTCAAAAACAGGCGATTGCGGAACTTTTGAGAGGGAATTCGGTTTTGGTGTCGGCTCCCACCGGAGTGGGCAAAACGTTGATCGCCGATTATTTAATTGACGAAGCCATTAAAAAGGGCGACCGGATTATCTATACCGCGCCCATCAAAGCGCTTTCCAATCAAAAATACAAAGAATTTAAAAGTTTATACGGACCGGAACGGGTGGGAATCGTCACCGGCGATATCGTTATTAATTCCGAAGCGGAGATTTGCCTGATGACCACCGAGATTTTTCGTAATATTCTTCATCAGGACCGGCAAAGGCTGGATGGAATTTCCCATGTGATTTTCGACGAAATCCACTATTTATCGGATGAAGAGCGCGGTACCGTCTGGGAAGAATCGATTATTTTCATGCCGCCGGAGATGCGGCTGCTGGGTTTATCGGCCACGATTCCCAATGCGCGGGAATTAGCGGATTGGATCGGCGAAATCAAAGGGCACTTCGTTTCGGTAATTTTAAAAAAAGAACGGGCGGTGCCGCTGGAGCATTTTATCTACGAAAAGCATACCGGACCCACCGTTCTTAAGGCGATAATCAAATACCGCCAGGAATTAACCGAGCGTGAAAATGTTTCTTTTGCCGGAAGGGAATGGGAATCCACCCATTGGGATCTGATTAAATACATTGCCCGGCAAAATGGGCTTCCTTGTCTTTATTTTGTTTTCAGCCGGCGGCTTTGCGAGGTCAAAGCCCAGGAGTTGAGTTATCAAAAGAATTTTTTGACGGAAGAGGAGTCCCGGCAAGCTTATGAAGTATGTGAAAGATTGGCCGCCGAATTTGGAATTTCCAATTTGAAAACCACTATTACCGTAAAAAGTTTGTTGATCAAAGGAATTGGATATCATCACGCCGGTTTATTGCCCGGAGTGAAGGAAATCGTGGAGACCCTTTTTGGAATGGGCCTGGTAAGAGTAATGTACGCCACCGAAACTTTTGCGGTAGGGATTAATTATCCGGTTCGCACCGTTTGCTTCGACAGTCCCTCGAAATTCGACGGAGTAACCTTTAGACCCATGACTAATCTTGAATATTTTCAGATGGCGGGGCGGGCCGGCCGGCGTGGAATTGATGTCAAAGGCAGCGTTTATATCCTGGCCGACATTCGAAATTTGAGACCAGCCGAGTTTCCCAGCGCTAATCCGGATGAAATCGAGGAATTAAAAAGCCGGTTTAATCTATCGTACAATTCCGTTTTAAATCTGAATCGCAATCACGATTCCGATGAAATCAAGGTGATTTTAAACCAGAACTTTGCAACCTTTCAGGCTAAAAACGATAAAAAGCAATTTGAGTTGTTATTGGCCAAGGATACTCGCAAACTAGAGTATTTAGGCGCGGAATTGTGCGGCGACCGGGAAGATCCGCACTGCCCGATTCTTTACGCCAAACTACGCCAAAAATTGAAGAAAAAACAGCGCCGTTATAAGTTTATTAAAGGCAGGGCCCGAACCGCGATTGCCGCGGAAATTGAAGAATTAAAAAATTATTTGGCTCAAATTACACCGCGGAATTGCCCGATAAATCGGCAAAACATGTGTCTCGACCAGATTCAAACCTGGCTCGAACTTCATCAAAAAGTGGCTTCGCTTCAGGAACGAAGCTCACAGATTGTTATTTCAGGAAGGTTCTCCAATGATTTGCAATTGAAAACCGAAATCCTGGAGGATTTGGATTATTTGAAGGACGGTAAACTGTTACCGCGCGGTGAGTTTGCGGCCCAAATTTATACTCAGGAGCTGTTAGTGACTGAAATTTACTTTCAGGGCATCTTTCACGAACTGGATACCGATCAAGTAAACGCTTTAATTGTGGCCATCGATTATGAACCCAGGAAAGGCGAGTTTTACCCCAGACAGATTCCGTTTGATCCAAAACCCGTCAAGACCATTATCCGCAATCTGGTTTACCGGTACGGGGTCGATGAAACCGATGCCCGTTTCCATCCCAGTCTATCTAACTTGGCTTATCATTGGAGCATGGGATGTTCATTTGTGGAATTGTTAAAGGAGGCCGGCAGCCTTCAAGAAGGTGATATCGTACAAGGTTTTCGCCGGGGGATCGATATTTTACGCCAGATAAAATCAGCCTGCTTAAATCAGGATCCGATTTTAGCGGCTAAATTAAAAGATTGCATGGACCGGATTGATCGGGATATTATCGAGGTTAATTTATAATAGAACTGTTGTATATAGTTACTAAAAAGAGGTGTCACTAAATGAAAAAAATCGCAAGCCTGATGTCCGGGATTTTATTGCTTTTTTTAGTAGCGGTCCCCACTTTTGCCGGGTCGTGGCAAATCGCGAACGGTGTTAAAACGGTTTCCAGGGCTGAAATTATTAACGGAGATATGATTTTCAACGGTCAGTCACTGAAAATGAACGGAAGAATTCGGGGCGATTTGGTTATTCTTGCCGGGAATGTCACGATTAACGGTTATGTCGAGGGTAGCGTGATTGGTTTTACTTTCGGCAAACTAATGATAAACGGAACCATTGGACATGATTTACGGGTTTTCGCCCGGGAAATGGTTTTAAAAGGGAGAGTGGAACAGAGTGTTACCACCGGGGCGATTAGTTTTATTACAACTCCAAGTTCCAGGATAGACAACGGATTATACGGCGTTTTTGCCGAATTGGCGCTTGCCGGCCATATTAACGGCCCGGTAGATATTACCGGTTTCAATTCCACCGTGGTTGGCGGCCAAATCAACGGTGATTTTAAAGGTAGTCTGGCTTTGATAACCTGGAAACCACCGCTTGAGATTTTCGGAAAAGTATCCGATTATTCATTAATACCCAAAAATCCTTCCGGGATCAAGGGTATTAAAATAAAAGATTATCAAGCTAATCAAATGGGTTTTATCAATCAACATCAAGGTTTTTTTAAGTGGATGTTTCTAGGGTTGTTTGTTTGGTTTCTGGGTACCTTGTTGTTAAGCCTGATTTTTTATCGTATTTTCCCGCGAACCGCCTGGTGCATGACCGAACCGTCGCTCGCCAATTTCCGGCGCAGTATAATTATCGGGGCAATCAGCTTTTTTGGGATCCCGTTTTTAATTCAAATTTTATGTTATATCGTTGTTGGGATACCGATTGCAATCTTCATTTTTTTGTTTTATCTGTTGCTGTTAACGGGTTTTAGCGTTCCAGTTTATTTGTGGTTGGGAAGATTAATCTTTAAATCACGGCTGCATCCCGGGCTGATGATCTTTTTGGGGGCATTGTTGATGGGGCTGGTTACCCCGGTTATATTAGTTTTCCAGATTGTCTTCGTTATCTTGGGAATGGGTATGATTGTCGGAAATATTAAGCCACAGTTTAAAGAACGGATAAACTCATTTAAAAGCAGATAAGAAGTAAGCATTGAAGCATTTTTCCCTGATAAACCATGGCGTTGGAGGTCTTTATGTTTTATCGGAAATACTTGCGATATTTCAGCCGGGTTTTATTAATACTTGTTTGTTTAAGTAGTGTTACTCTGATGATGGCTGAACAAAATTCGGAAACCGGTATGGACGCCGGTAAATTATTACCGCCGGTTCAGGAATTTGAAGCGGAAATCATCCAAAATAACGGGAAGCTAATCGATAAAGTGCGGCAAACATATAAAGTGGATGAACAAACCGGGTTGATTAATATCGGCTTTATTTCAAATTCCTTTGAGTTTAAAGGCTCTTTTACCAAAACATTGGCTGTCAGGCAAAGTGAATTTGTTTTTAAGAATAAAGATTACATAAACTACCTGGGTTATGAAAAACGGGACACTGTGTGGGACGATACAATTAATAAGATGAAGGTGGAATACTTTCTAAACAACCGCTTGAAGGCTGTTAAATATTTCAGCGGCGACGGCCTAATCGACTCGGATGTCATATTGTTTTATCTACAAGGTATGTTAATTAAGGGTTCGCAGGAATTGAACAACGTTCTGGCGACTAAAAAAGACGGCCTGAAAATACACGTCCGGTTCAAATTGATTACCATCACCGATTTTTTGAAATTGGCCCCGGAATATAATTTCCCCGCTGATCTTCGAAGATTAGCCGCGTTAAGGAATGAAGTGTATGTTTATATTATGGAGATTACCGGCATTACCCGGTTGTTTTATTCAGCCAGGTATTATTATGTATTTGAAAAAACGTTCCCGCATCGAGCAATTGCTTATTGGGGCGGTTCATTGACGGATGCTGAGTTCGGTTGTATTTTAATCCAATAGAATTATAATTTTCATATAGTGGAAATCAATTTTATTATTATGTATACTTGATATTAAATCATGTAAAAAAAGAGGAAAGAAGGTTTCGGCGTTGAATAAGTGAGCAATCCGGAAACATCGCCGGAAGTAGAACTAGGTGGTGTCAACTATGTTGGAATTTAGTAAACGCAGTAAGACCCTGGAGCAAACCGAGTATATCTATACGCTGCAGGATATTCCCGAACCTCATTTATATCGTTATCTGTTCAATTACGAAGAAGTACCCAAGATTCCATTCAATCACCGTCATGTTCCGATGCGTCCGCCGGAACGGATTTGGATAACCGATTCCACCTTCCGGGATGGGCAACAGGCGCGGGAACCATATACAGTGCAGCAAATTGTTGATTTATTTAAGTTATTACATAAATTAGGCGGTCCGGAGGGAATTATCCGCCAGACCGAATTTTTCCTTTACAGCAAAAAGGATAAGGATGCCGTTAATAAATGCCTGGAATTGGGGTATGATTTCCCGGAAATCACCGGTTGGATCAGGGCGGTTAAAGAGGATTTTCTGCTCGTCAAGGAAATGGGGCTTAAGGAAACCGGGATTTTAGCCAGTTGTTCCGATTACCATATCTTTAAAAAGCTGAAAATGTCCCGTAAGCAGGCAATGGAACAGTTTTTATCGATTGTAAAAAGCGCTTTGGATATTGGGGTTATCCCGCGGGTTCACCTGGAAGACTTGACCAGGGCTGATTTTTACGGTTTCGTGGTGCCGTTTGTATTGGAATTGATGAAACTGCAGGCTGAAACTAAAATTCCAATCAAAGTCAGGGCTTGCGACACACTTGGATTTGGAGTTAATTACCCCGGTGTGGCGCTGCCGCGGAGTGTTCCCGGGATCATTTACGGACTGTGGCATCATGCCGGAGTACCCAGTGAACAACTGGAATGGCATGGGCATAATGATTTTTACAAGGTGGTGGCCAATGCCGGATCCGCATGGCTATATGGTTGTTCCGGGGTTAACTGCACCCTGTTGGGCATCGGTGAGCGAACCGGGAATTGCCCGCTTGAGGCGATGATATTTGAGTATGGGGCGTTGCGCGGCACTCTGGACGGGATGGATACCACCGTTATTACCGAAATCGCCGATTATTACACCCGGGAGATCGGCTACCAGATTCCGCCGATGACTCCCTTGGTGGGACGGGAGTTTAACTTTACCCGTTCCGGGATTCACGCCGACGGCTTGTTAAAGGATGAAGAGATCTATAATATTTTCAACACCGAAAAATTGTTGAACCGTAAAGTGGTGGTGGCGGTTAACGAACACTCCGGCGCCGCCGGAATCGCCCATTGGGTCAACAGTTATTTTAATCTGAAGAATGATAAGCGCCTGGAGAAAAAGGACCCCCGTTTGTTAAAGTTAAAGGAATGGGTTGACAAGCAGTATGAGGAAGGCCGCAATACCGTAATCGGAGATCATGAACTCCTGGAGGCGATTCAGGCCGAAACCCCGGACCTGTGGCATATGTTAAATGGGGAGTAAAGAGTTATTTTAACAAAACTTTAACAGGATTTAACCTTAGGACCCGGCCAAAGCTGGGTTTTATGTTCTTTTTAGCGTTACATCGTTAAAATTTTTTACTCCAATCCCAAATTTCATTAATTGTTTCAACTCTGAAACCCAGATCCCAATTAAATTGCTGGTCTCCTCCAAGCATTCCCCTACACTGCGGCGCCATCCGCATAATACGATTGGCCGCCTCATGGATCAATGCTCTTCCTATTCCCTTTCGTCTACACCACCATACAACTCCAAGCGGTTCTAATTCACAGTAAGGCATTTTTTCATTATACCAGATGATAGCAATTCCCACCGGCTTTCCTTCCATGTCCAATATGCATAAATCAAGTTCCGGTTTATACCCTGGCATTTTTCTCAAATCATGAAATCCTCTTTCGCCGGTTTCCGCTGTTGGAAGTGTATAGTTAAAAGAAAACATATGAGTATTGGAAAGAAAAAAGTCCGGTGTTTGGTTTCCATCAATTATCGTATATTCCACTGGAAGCACAACATCAAATTTTTTTTCCGAGAATGGAATTATCAGGGACCGTTCTACTCTTTGAGATACTACATATCCTCTCTC
>JBJKPO010000459.1:0-2304 GCA_046706235.1 Bacillota bacterium
ATGCAATCATCAATTTTTTGAAGGTAAGCGCCACTTTTTTTTCGGTAATCAGCTATTACTTCGTCCCTTATTGCTTTCTACGGTACGGTATGGCGTTTTCCGGTTTTTTGACGAAAAAAAGGCTGAAATATAAAACTTATCTGGTAATAGGCCTATTATTTCCAATCATCCTCAAGTACATTTTCTTCCCCATCGGCCCGATCGGGGCCATTCCCAATCCCGGTCCGCCGTTTATGGCCCACTCCCGGTTATGGTTCCGCTACCTGGTTTCATGGGCGATTCCTTATATACTATTTGCGAATGCTCTCTTTATTTATTCATATTTCAAATCAAACAACCGCCGGTTCAAGCAAGAAAGTCTGCAAACCTTTATCATGGTCGCTCCGCCGACCATTATCGGGTTAGGCATTAATTATCTTTCGGCCGCGCTTGGTTTGATCAATCTCTGGCGGTTTGAATTCTGGACTTTCCTGTATGTTTTTATAATGTTCATCATTTTTGCCATGAAGGACAGCGCATTAGGCGCCAAGATCAGAATTGAGAAACAATCGTTTCAATATACCATGCGCGCGATTTCTCTGGGGACAACCATGTTAAATCATGCCATCAAAAATGAAATCAACAATATCAATATTTGTCTTTATAACATGCAAGACCAAATTAAAAAAGAGAATGTACCCTACATTGAGAATCAACTTGAATTTATTGAAAATTCCACCACCCGGATCTTAACTTTAGTCAACCAACTCCAGAAACATATGCAGAATGTGGTTTTAGAAAAAATGAACGTCAATTTTAATAACCTGTTTAATAAATCCGTCAACTTGCTTCAGCCTTACCTGGCAGAAAAAAAGATTAACCTTATCAAAGATTACGATCCGGACATTGAATTATGGTGCGATCCCATTCATATGCAAGAAGTATTATACAATATCATTAAAAATGCAATTGAATCCATGGCGCCCGGTGGAACATTGAATATCGAAATTCATCATAATAACAAATGGCTGGTGGTAGCCGTTAAAGATAATGGCGAAGGAATTTCCAAAGAAGATTTACCGCGCGTCATCGAACCGTTCTTTTCCACTAAAGGCCATAAACTGAATTACGGCTTGGGATTAACATATTGTTATAATGTTATGCAGAGACATGACGGGACACTGGAGATCGACAGCAAAAAAAATTCCGGTACCACGGTATTCCTTAATTTCCCGTTAAAAAAACCCAGAAATGTTGTACGAATTAAGCAAAACCACAATAACCCGGCATTGGTTTCATAGAAAAAGAACAATACACTATTCACATATTGTTCATTAACTTGAATTTAGGAATCGATGTACAACTTACATCTTAGGTAGTTTCAACCCGCCGGGAAGGGTAAACTTCTTATAACCGGCCGGAATTTCAAACAACGAATCCGGTTGTTTCCCTTGTTTAATATTGGTATATTTAATAGTTGAAGTAAGCTTCCCTTTGGAATCCTTGGTCTGGATCTTAACCGCAAAACCCAGTTTATTAGCCACCCATTGAATCATAGTTCCATATTGAGTTTCTTTATATGTATATCGAACGACTTGACAAGAATATCCGTTAATTTTTTCCTTGCCGATAACGGTTTTAACATACTTAACATCCTTGGTCGGGTGGGCCGGATCAAAAGAGAGCTTGATCTCCATGTACTTATTATCCGGCATTAACGTCCATGATACTTTTTTGTCAAGTCTGATAATCGTAACGCTGGTTCTGCCTTTAATTACCGTTTCTTGCCTGGTTTTCATCCCTTCCATGAATGTCTTACCGGTCGCAATATTACCCTTGGCGTCAGTTACGCTGAAGTCAGCCGAAAATTCGGGAAGCACCGCCGCAAAAATACCGCCAACCAATGCCCCAATTAATAAAAGCACTAACAATCCGGAAACAATAGATTTCTTCACCGGTTGATTCCTCCTGTTAATTTATTGATTATCTTACCAAGCTACCACCGCAACTTTTCAAATAAAAATCCGGCCAATTCCATCACCGGGATTCGATCCTGTTCCATCGTATCCCGGTCGCGCACGGTTACCGCCTTGTCCTCGAGACTCTGAAAGTCAACCGTAACACAGTATGGAGTTCCAATCTCATCCTGGCGGCGGTATCGGCGTCCGATCGATTTGGAATCATCGTAGTCGACCATCCAGGACTTGCGAAGTTCTTTTTCTATCTCCTTAGCCATAGACACCAGGGGTTCCTTCTTGGATAACGGCAATATCGCCACTTTATACGGCTTTGGCTCCGTATAAAGTGGCGATATTGCCGTTATCC
>JBJKPO010000460.1:0-3816 GCA_046706235.1 Bacillota bacterium
ACTCTATTATATAACGCATACATTATTTTAATCTAGTAGTTCACCTAAATTTCCCCTCCCTCCGGCAGGAAATATTTCCTGCAAACCGAAATATAACAATCATCTTTCATCTTTATTAACACAAATCCGGAGGCCCAGGACCAAATGCCCGATTGTAACGTCTCCGCCTCGTCCCAACTGGGGCAGGCCGAGCAATACCTTAAAAAATACTACGGTTATTCCCATTTCCGCCCCGGTCAGGCCCAAATCATCGAGAGTATCGTGAACGGGCACGATGCTTTTGTCATTATGCCCACCGGCGGGGGAAAATCCATCTGTTATCAGATACCGGCCTTGTTATTTCCGGGAATCACTCTGATTATTTCGCCTTTGATCTCGCTGATGAAGGACCAGGTCGACGCCCTCACTTCCCTGGGGATCCCGGCCACTTTTATCAATAGCTCGCTATCCCGGCGGGAGGAACAAAACCGGATCAAAAAAACATCCGCCGGCGAGTACCGGTTGCTGTATATCGCCCCGGAACGATTAGAAACCGAATCCTTCGGGCTGCTGGTGGAGTCGCTTTCCGAGGCGGTTTCGCTGCTCGCTATCGATGAGGCCCACTGCGTGTCGCAATGGGGGCATGATTTCCGGCCCAGTTACCGGCAAATCGGGCCGTTTATCAAAGAGCTTCCCAAACGGCCCATCGTGGCCGCCTTTACCGCCACCGCGACCCCCGAAGTCAAGGATGATATTTTGAACCTGTTGGCCCTGGAAAATCCGGCGATCCATATCACCGGTTTCAACCGCGAAAACTTGACCTTCTCGGTATTACGCGGAGTCAATAAAAAAGATTTCGTTTTGGATTATGTGGCCAAAAACTCGGAAAGCTCCGGGATCATTTATGCCGCCACCCGGAAAGAAGTGGATAAACTTTACGATTTATTGTGTAAAAAAAGGTATGCGGCGGGAAAATATCACGCCGGATTAAGCGACCGGGAACGCGTTACAAGCCAGGAAGCTTTCTTATATGACGATTTCCGGGTGATGGTGGCCACTAATGCCTTTGGAATGGGGATTGATAAATCCAATGTCCGTTACGTAATTCATTATAACCCCCCGAAAAATCTCGAGGCATACTATCAAGAAGCGGGCCGGGCGGGACGGGATGGCGATCCCAGCGAATGCGTCTTATTATTTGCTCCCCAGGATATCCTGCTTCAGAAATATCTAATTGAACAAACCGTGCTGGCCCCTTCCCGAAAAAATAACGAGTTCAAAAAATTACAGACAGTGGTTGATTACGCCCATACCGGGCGTTGCTTGCGCAAATTCATTCTGGAGTATTTTGGGGAAACCGGGGTCCCCGACGAATGCGGAAACTGCAGCAATTGCAATAACCAAAACGAACCCGACGACATTACCACCGAAGCTGAAAAAGTTTTTTCTTGTATATTACGGATGCGTGAACAATACGGCATCGTAATGGTGGCCGAGGATTTAAAAGGTTCTAAAAACTAAAAAATCCTGAAGTTCGGATTCGAGCGGTTGTCAACCTATGGAATAATGCGGGATACTTCGGTAACCGACATCAAAAATTTAATTAACTGGCTGGTTGCCGAAGGATACTTACGGCTTACGAACAGTCAATATCCGGTGTTACGGCTTGAACCCAAGGCAATCGCCGTTTTGAAAAAACAAGACCGGGTATATCAAAAAAGGGCCCGGCAGGCTGAAACCCTGGTCGCTAAAGATGATTTGTTTGAATTATTGCGGAAACTGCGCCGTGAAATTGCTTCCCGGGAGCAGGTCCCGCCCTATATCATATTCGCCGACAGCGCCTTACAAGAATTGGCGAGGCTCTTGCCGACAACTGCCGCCAGATTTCTGGCGATCAAGGGGGTTGGCGAGTCGAAGCTGGAGCGATACGGAACGCAATTTATGAATGCGATTGAACAATATATCGCCGCTCGCTCAATAAAATAGGCTGGTAATTGCAACCGCGGAACCGATTATTACAATTCCCAGCGCCACGCTTCTTTTTCGATGGGTATCCGCATTCGGAAAGGCAATACCGCCCATAATCGCCACAAATAATCCGGCGGCCCCGATTATGCCCAATATTTCTTTCCGGTTTAAAAAAAGCGCCCCCTGGCCCAATTTGAGGTTCGGGTTTCGAAAGATGATCGCCAGGGCAAGTAAAACCAAACCCGTAATCGTCAGTATCGAATACATCCAATTAAAATTTTTTTTGATGGATTGATTGGTCATTACAACGCCTTCTTTAATATAGATTATCGGTTAAATCACAAAATTAATAACAGTCCCTCTTGCATAAAAAAATGGTTCTTGTTAAAATACCTATGGAAACAGTATTATTTCAGGAGGTTTTTTTGAGATGACGAAAACAATAACCAAGGAAACCAGGGAATTTCAGGCTGAAACCAAGCAACTACTTGATTTGATGGTTCACTCGATTTATACCAACCGTGAAATCTTTTTAAGGGAGCTAATCTCAAACGCTTCCGACGCCATCGACAAGATCCGGTTTGCGTCACTAACCGATCAAGAATTGCTGGAAGGCGACCCCAATCTGGAGATTTTTATTGCAATCGATGAACCGAACAAAACCTTAACCATTTCCGACAATGGTATGGGAATGACATACGACGAAGTCGTGGAGAACATCGGGACCATTGCCAAATCAGGAACCAAGGACTTTATTGAAAAATTGGCAAACCGGGAGCAAATCAACGATAATTTGGAATTAATCGGGCAATTTGGGGTTGGTTTTTATTCCGCCTTCATGGTTTCCGACCGGGTTACCCTGATTACCAGAGCTTCCAAACAGGAAAAGGGAGTTATCTGGGAATCAACCGGTGACGGTACCTACACCATTGAGGAAACCGGCAAGGAAAAACATGGCACTACCATAATCCTTACTTTAAATAAAGAGCATACCGACCCCGATAAACCGGAAGAAAACTTCTTAAACCAATATACCATTCAAAATTTGGTTAAAAAATACTCCGATTACATTCGCTACCCGATAAAAATGGATTTTAAAAAAGAAGAGCGGCCGGTTGATAAGGATGGTAAAGTTATTGAAGACGCTCCCAGCAAACATACCATTGAAACCAGGGTCTTAAACTCGATGACCCCCTTATGGTCCCGTAACAAGAACGACATTACCAAGGAGGAGTATTTTCAATTATATAAAAACTTGTTTCATGACTGGGAGGAACCGACGGATATCATTCATGCCAAGGTTGAAGGAGCCGTCGAATATACCGCTTTGTTGTTCATTCCTTCGCATGCTCCCTATGATTTTTATAACCGGGATTATGACTACGGCATTAAGCTTTATGCCAAACATGTCTTCGTGATGGACAATTGCCGGGAGTTGCTGCCTGAGCATCTACGGTTTGTCAGGGGATTAGTTGATTCGGCGGATTTCTCCCTGAATATTTCCCGGGAAATTTTGCAACATAACCAGCAATTAAAACTGATCGGCAAAAACATCGAAAAAAGTATCTTAAAAACGCTGGAAGCAATGTTAACCAAAGAACGGGAAAAATATGAAAAGTTCTGGGAGGAATTCGGCAAGGCCATTAAGGGCGGTATTTATATGGACTATCAGAACCGGGAAAAATTGCAAGATCTGCTGTTATTCCCTTCTTCCCATTCCGAACAAGGGATGACCACTCTCGATGAATATCTGAAACGAATGCCGGAAAAACAGACGATGATTTATTACGCCGCCGGCAAGGACCGAGCCGCGGTGGAAAAATTACCGCAAATGGAAATATTACGGGATAAAGGATTTGAAGTGCTTTA
>JBJKPO010000461.1:0-1870 GCA_046706235.1 Bacillota bacterium
GGCCATGGGAGTGCGGCGTTCCGAGATTATCAGGTTATTTTTAATTGAGGGAACGATGATCGGGATCCTGGGAAGTACGGTGGCGATTGTATTGAGTTGTATTATCGTGTATTATTTTCAGTTGCAAGGGATACCATTGGGAGGAGCGATTCAAAACGCATTGGGAAGTACTCCGATTGCCGGAAAATTTTACGCCTATCTGGATCCGGCGCAGGCTATATTTTACTATTGTTTGGGGATAAGTATCGCCGTCGTTTCCACGGTATACCCGGCATGGAAATCGGCTATATTGCAGCCGGTCGAAGCCATCCGGGGAACAGGGGGTTGATAGCATGGGTGATTTATTGAAAATTGCGTTTCGGAATGTTTTCCGCAATTCCCGGCGCAGCTTATTAACGATTATCATTAGTTTTTTGGCGGTGGCGGTATTAATGGTCAGTAGTTCATTCCTGGGCGGATTTTTCGATGGAATTCTGGGTGAAAGCATTAAAAGTACCGGCCATATCCGGATTACCTCTCCGGACTATGATCTCAAGGAACGAATGATGTCATTGACCGGTAATGTGCCGAAATATGGCCGGTTTAAGAAAACACTGGCGAAGGTTCCAGGGGTTGTTTCGGTTGCCGGACGCATCAAGTTCCCTTGCCTGGTTTTTCAAGGGAATCAAAGCAAAGAAGGACTGGGATACGGGATTGAACCAGATGATTTGCGAAACCTTAATTTTAAAAGTTATACTTATCAAGGCCGTTTACTTGATCCGGCAAGTAAAAACGAGATCATGGCCGGGCGGGACCTGGCGAAGAGTTTACATTTACAGACCGGCGTCGAAGTCACCTTGCTGGTCCGGACTTTGTATAATTCGACTTATGCTTTAAATTACCGGGTGGTTGGACTTTTTGACATGCAAAACGGCCAGTTGAATAAAGGATTTTATATTTCACTGGCTTCCGCCCAAGAACTCCTGGATATGAACGATAAGGCCACCGAGATTATAATGTTTGGAAAATCAAGTTCCGAAACGGATCGACTAATTAAGGGACTGAAAAAAGTAGCGGAATTGAAAGGATTTATGATGAAATCCTGGAACCAGATCGGTTTAGCGCCAATTTTCACCGAAGTTGTTACGATTATATCCACTATCATGCAGCTTATTTTTGCGCTACTAGCCGCTCTGGGGATTGCCAATACAATGATGATGGCGGTTTTGGAACGCAGAGCAGAGATTGGCTTATTAAAGTCAATGGGAATGTATGAAGATGAAATTACCGTTTTATTCACCATCGAAGGCTTTATACTGGGTCTTGCCGGAACATGCTTGGGTTTGATATTTGGAGGAGTGATTGCGTATTTATTATCCAAATACGGCCTCAATCTGGGCGGTAGTCTGCAAGGATTGCCGTTAGTAGTTACTAATATGATTTACGGGGTTTTTAATTTCGGGATCTTTTTAAAAAGCATCATACTCGGTTTGACGGCCGCGATATTAGCGGCATTGATACCGGCAATGAAAGGTGTGCGTCTCAAGCCAACCGAAGCATTGCGAAAAGATTAAATGTTTTTATTAAAACAAAAGGGGTGTGGTTTGAATGAAACGTAGACTGTATATTGGTGCGATGAGTTTGTTGTTAATGGTTGCCGGGTGTTTGAGCTTGCTGTTAGCCGGTGAATCGGCGGCGGAGATTATTAAAAAAGTAGATTACAATCAGGCTCCGCGCAGCGTGATTTATGATGCGCAAATGGTGCTTCATCAAAAGGACCGGGTTGATACCAAGCAGATGAAACTTTATGGGGTTGGTGAAGAAAAATCGTACATGGTGTTTTTGAGTCCCACGCGGGATAAAGGCACCGCCATGCTTCGTTTGGGAGATA
>JBJKPO010000462.1:0-7209 GCA_046706235.1 Bacillota bacterium
GCGTATATCCGGTCTTTTCCACCAGGTATTGTCCCTGTGGGGACAAGATCCAGTTTATTAGCGGTTTTATATTCAGATTGTCACCGCCCGCGGTTATCGCATATAATTCTTCAACTAATGGGTACGATTTGCTTTTGATATTATCCTCGCCAGGGTAAAAACCGTCTTCTTTTAATAAACGGATCCGGTTATCTTGCGCCATTTCAGCGGCGAAATAAAGGAATGAATAGCCGATGGCGTTATCATAATTGCGATAATTGGCGGTTTCTTTAATAATATCACCGGAACCGGCAGCAATGTCCTCGGTTGGAGGAGTGATCAGGGCCTTGCCTTCCATCAGTTTTTTAAATATTGGTTGGCTTCCGCTGCTTTCAGGGCGTTGAAACGCTTTTATCGCTTCATTTTTGCCGCCGAGTTCTTTCCAATTCGCAATTTTTCCGGAGTAAATAGCTTGTATTTGCGTAATCGAAAGCCCGGTAACCGGATTGGTTGAGTTTACAAAAAACACCAACGCATCACGGCATATCGGAGTAAGCTCCAATTCGATTCCTTTATTTTTTGCCGTTTCGATTTGCTGTTTTGAAGGATACGGAGCAAAAATGATATCGGCGGTCCCATTGATTAGATTATCATAAGCAATGGTAGCGGAACTGCATTTTACTTCACTATTATTATAATTATACTCCTTCAGGGGATAAGTGGCCTGTACAAAAGCGGAATACAGGGGATATAAAGCGGTTACCCCGTCTAGTTTGGGTAGATCGAAACGAATTTTATATGTTGCCGGTCCATTTAGCGTGACGGCTTTGGTTTTTTCTTTAAAAGGCATGTATTTGCTTAGATCCACTACTTGTTCATTGATCGTAATACTTTTTTGATAGGCTTTATTTATTTCATATCCAGTGATGCTTAATATGCAAATAACCAAAAATGCAGCAAGAATATAGAGGATCTTTAGTTTGGTAAATCCATGAATACCAATGTTTTTCATTTTGAGGCCTCCTATATTTCTTTTCAATACCATTTTTATTATATCTAAGAAATAGTATTAAAACAATCATCTAGCTGATAGCTTCTTAAATACTTGACAAAATAAGTTTTTATTTAATGCGGCGATACGATGCCGCTCCTTTCCGGATGTATTATCCAGATTATGCCAGGGGATTAATAGTATTAATGTTCACCGGTTTTGATCTCTGTGCTCTTTAAAAGAGTAACCACAATCCTTCGTAGCCTAAAAGAATCTTTTGCGGTGGACTTACGGTGGACTGGGGTAATAATTTTGACCTCGGAGGATGGTGGTTTTCCTTTCGAAGGACAAAAGGATCTAAGGTTTTATTTTTTAATGCTCCATATTCGCTAATACGGAGCATTCTATTGTTACACTAATTTTCATTCAAACAGATAGGTATTGATACAAATTAATATTAGGCGACAATCGGCATCCAGATTTCGGTCCCTTTTTTTGTGTCGCATTCGATTTCCGCTCCACCCGTGAGCTGATAACCGGTGGATGGAAGCCATTCATTGAAAATCGTATATATTCGGACAAAGAAACTCCGACCATAAACGAAAAAACCCGTTGAAATTCACCCAAAGAACAATACACAAACTTAGCGGCGATTTCATAACTGATTTCTCCATCGACATTAGCTTCGATATAGTTAACAGCCTGGTTCATGCCCTTAAGCCAATCCATTGTTTCCTCCTTCGTGTATAACTATAACAGTTTGGAAGAAGAGTTACTTTGCATATCTCGTGGAAAAAAAGCAAAATTATTTGCCGCGCCCGGAGAGAGAAATTTGCTATTAGTGACAACGTTTTTTCGGTTAATATTTCATAAGAATATTCACGGCTTTTAAGGTGATCCACTTCGAATTTTTCCCTTTTACTTCAACATCCTCGATCATTTTACCATTGAAGGAGTTTTCCAATTTCCATCTTCCATCCTTGTTTTGTTTACTTTTTATCACTTTGATTGCTTCGTTCATGCGCGGATCATTATAACCGAGTTCGGTTAATACACCCAATATTTCCAGGATGTCGGTCTGATACATCAGCGGAAATCCCGGCTTTAACCATCCCGGCCTTGAAACGCTATCCAAAGCGTGGCTTTTTTTGTGGATATTATGAATAAGCAGATATTCCGCCAGCGTCGTTATTTTTTCCGCCACGGCATTGTTTCTTTTTGCTTCGGGGATTGCCGACAATGCTTTTAATGACTTTACAACTCCCATATGGCAGGTGTGGTTGCCCCAGCACATTTCATAACGATCATAAGGCCACCCGGTTGGCGCCTCCGCTATACCGTCGTCGCTTCGTTGGTATTTACAGATCCATTCGATTCCTTTCGTTACTCTGACATCATCAATAAAACCTAGCTTAATCAAACTCCAAATCATGTTTCCGGTTAAGCACGGTATAACTTGACTAGGTAATCCGCCGCCCGACTTCCCGCTTTTATTTACCGAAAAGCCGTAACTCTCCGGATCCTGGGAATTATTAAGTATAAACTCGCCGGCGTTTTTGATCCGGATGTCTTCTTGATCGGCGCCTAATTCCGCCAAAATCATAAATTGCCAGACGGTTCCGGAATACTTATCAAGATAAAATCGGTGGGGTTCTCCCCAATAGCCGGCCTCATGCTGTTTACTCATGATTTTTGGAATAATTCCGGTGTTCATTATCGCTTTTTTGGTTTCGACAACCTCGTTATCGTTTCCATTTCGGTTTAATAGTTTGATTAAGGTGAAATAACGGATGGAGAAATTTTCTTTTTCCAATAACCATTCCAAGGTTGCTTTGTCGATAATTTCGTCAATGCGCTTCATTTTGGCGCCTCCGATTTTATTTGTTTTTAATATGAAACCGCTACTTTAACTTGTGACCGCAATTTACGCATTCATTATCATTATAACTTATTTTGCTAAAACAAATAGGACATTCATCTTTCATCGGCGTTGAAGTCTCATAGTCAATCTCTATTTCTTCATTAGTATTTATCAATCTATTATTAAACTGCACGACCGTTTCACTAAACCAAAAGATATAACCGCAGTCCTGGCATATATAATTTATTGCGGCTTGATTAATCCAATCCGTGCATAGAAAAGTAAATCCCTTTAAACTCAAAGGACTCATTCTTATTGCGAAATTAATGCCGCCGCAAATCAAACAAACTAATTGTTTTCCGTTAATGAAAACTTGGTTATCATTAACTACATGACCGGACTCTTTATTTTCCGAATCTACCAGTTCAACATTACAATCGGCGCAAAAAGTAAACCCTTCCCGGTACTCGCTTTTGCATTTTGGACAAATCATGGTTTAGTCACATCCTTTTCGAAATTTAATCAATGTGATCTTGGCATACTATTTTGTTGGCTTAAGTCCATCCAAAGCTGTTTTATAGATTTATTATAAGCCGAGTTGACGGCGTATTTAAGGCCGCCTTTTCCTGAAACACTTTATAACCGAGCATCCTCCGGCACTCAAAGCAAATACAATTATATTGAATATTATATCAGGTACCAAAAGCATTAGGAAGTTTTTAATTATTTATGACTAACCTTTTATTGACAATATCGATTGAATTAATAGTATTCCCTAACTGATTTGGACGAAAAAAGGGATAAAACAAGGGCCGTCGAATTTGTGGAGGGAAAGAACAGTGTTTATAAAAAATGGATTGATAATTGATAAAGGAAGCGATCTCGATGATGAAAAAATTTTTATATTTATCCTGCATCGCCTGGGGGATTCTTTTTCTCTCTACTGGTCTCTGCGCCGCCGTCCATTATCATGAATGCCGGATCAATGATTGTAAAACGGATCCGGAGAAATTAATCGTCGCCCTCCGGGCCGAAAAACGCAACTTTACGATCGGATTTGAAAAAAGGGATGGACGGGCAACCATGTATATTGTTTACCGGGCCAGGCGCGAGGCCCGGGCAGGCGTTATTGCCGCAAATGGCGCTGTTGGTTTTTTATTTGAATTTGCCCCCGCGAAGGAAGACGAAATTACCCCGGCGGAAATGCGGCTTATCATTGGAACGGAACTGGAGTGGCTGGCTCAAAAGAGGATAGTGGACTTATCAGCCGCCGACCGGAAAGAGATTGCCGGGATTTTAAATCGTCATGAATACTTACCGGATACGATTCACCATGGAGATACCTGGACCTTTGGGATCCGGCGCGGTTTAAATCTTTTGGAAGTTGCGCTACCCTGACTAAAACAACCAAACTTCAATGTTAATCAATCCCTTGACAAAACCGCCATGGAATATTATACTAATACTGTATTAGTTACCTAGTATACTATAGAGGAATTTAAATGATTAAAATTACCAATCTAAGTTTCGCGTATCATAAAAAAGGAAACCTGTTTAACGATTTAAATCTTGAGCTTACAGGTGGGAATATTTATGGATTACTGGGTAAAAACGGCGCCGGGAAAACGACCCTGTTAAAGATGATTAACGGGCTATTGTTTCCCGCCGGGGGAGACTGCCGGGTATTAGAATTCAAATCATGTGAACGAGATCCGGAATTGCTCGCGGAACTCTTTTTTATTACCGAGGAATTTTCGGTCCCGCCCTTGACCGTTAAAGAGTATCAAGCCCTTTACGCCCCATTTTACCCCTGTTTTAATGCAAAAGAGTTTCAAAACTATTTAGGGGAGTTTTCAATTTCGGAGCAGGATAAATTAACCCGGCTCTCTTACGGCCAGAAAAAGAAGTTTTATATCGCCTTTGGCCTGGCAACCGGTAGCCGGATTTTAATCCTGGATGAACCGACCAATGGATTGGACATTCCTAGTAAAAGCCAGTTTCGGAAGCTGTTGGCTGCTACAATAAACGATGACCGGGTATTTCTGATCTCTACCCACCAGGTTAGGGATATGCAACAACTGATCGACCCGGTTATTATCCTGGACAACGGGGCGATAATTTTCCAGCGTTCGTTGGTGGAAGTAAATGAAAAACTAAATGTTCAACTGGTAAAGGAAGAGCCTGATCCGGTTCGAGCCCTTTTTTATGAAAAGACTATCGGGGGCTATTCCTTGCTTTGTAAAGATGACCGGGACGCCGGTACCGGGGTTGATCTGGAAATTTTGTTCAACGCGGTAATTAAAAACCCCGAAAAAATTAATACCGTTTTTAATTAATAAAGTTCAAGGCGAGGCGGGAAATAATGGGAACAAGCAGGGTTTTTAACCTGAAACGCTTCTATTTATTATTACAAAAGGATTTTTATACCCAGTACAAGACCTATCTGATTGCCTGGGGAGCAATATCCGGGATCCTGTTTATTGTTAATATTTCTTCGATCGCCAGTTACAATCAATGGAATTTTAACCTGGTATTTTATCCGCTGACTCTTTTTATCGGGGGGTTTATCTTTACCAGTTTGAGTTTTAATGAGCTTACTCATGAACAGAGCCGTATTTCTTATTTAACCTTGCCGGCTTCCAATATTGAAAAATTTGCCAGCAGGTTGATCGCCACCAGTATTGGTTATGTATTGGTCTCCCTGGTCCTCTATTTTCTTTTTTCACTTTTTACGTTTGCGGTTAATTACTTGATATTCGGCCATGCGCACCCGATCTTCAATCCGTGCCATCCGCTGATTGGATTTTGCATCAGTATCTATCTGGTCACCCAATCAATATTTTTATTCGGGGCGGTTTATTTCCGGGGAAATACCTTTATCAAAACCATTCTCAGCCTTTTTACCCTGGCAATTGCCTACTGGGTATTTATCATTTTGGCCGCTTTACTAACTTTATATATTATATCGTTAACCGGGTATATTCATTTTTCCTGGGATTTATTTTTCAAGGGCTTATATTATCCGTCAATCCCAAGCGCCTTCAAGTCGGTTTTCGAAATATTCTCAAGGGTCGTTAGAATCCTATTTTGGTTCATTCTGGCCCCTTTATGCTGGATAATCACCATTATTCATTTAAAGGAGATTGAGGTATAAAGTGAACTTTAAACAAGACAGGGCAATCTATCTTCAGATTGCCGATTATATAACTGAAAATATCTTATCCCTGAAATGGAAAGAAAATGACCGCATTCCCTCGGTCCGGGACCTGGCAATCAGCACTGAAGTCAATCCTAATACCGTGGTCCGCACTTACAACTATCTGCAAGAAAAAGGGATTATTTACAATCAACGCGGCATTGGTTATTTTGTCGCGGATAATGGTTTGAAAAAAACCAAGGAGCTTGAAAGAGAGTTATTCTTTAACGAGTTGCTCTCCCAGGTCTTCAAGACCATGGACCTCCTCGGTATTACTTTTGATGATATTAAGAAGATATATGATGACTATAATTCCCAAAATAATCGGCTATTACGGAGGCAATATGAAGACCAGCAATAAAATCTTATTAATAACCTTAATGATCATTCTTTCCCTGACCGTGATCATAATTGCCGGTATCGGAATATTTATTTCCCATAATGTTTTCCCCCTGCAGAAAATCGCGAAAAGCTCCGGGGAAATAATCAGCCGGGAATTTATCCCCGGGGATTTTAACGCAATTAACGGCGGAGGTTCCTGGGAACTGGAGATAATACGGGCGGATTGTCATAAGGTCATCGTAACCGCGCCTGAATATATTATTAATTATATTAAACCGGAGGTATTCGGAAAGACACTGCGGATCAATCAATGGTTTTTTTCAGACCCCCGGGTAGTCCCTTTAAAAGCCCGGATTTTCATGCCGGAGTTGACCGGGATTGAGTCCGGCGGCTTTTCCGAGATCTATTTTTCCGGTTTTAAAATTAACCGATTAAAGCTCAAAGCGTCGGAAACAAGCCGGATAACCGGCGGTAATTCAAATATCGATCATTTTACCGGCATCGGTTCCGGATCGGCCCAGATCGATCTGAGTTCCTGTCAAACGGTCAATGCTGAATTTGATTTAGCTTTTTCCAGTCAAATGACCCTGAACATGGCCGGCGGGAGATTAAAAGGAAGCGCCGGCGGCAGTTCGATGTTTATTTATAGTGGTAGTGTCGCGGAGGCCGAAAATGATAATTACCGAACCGTAAAAGTTAGAAAAAAGAATACACGGGAATGAAGTGATTTAGATTAATTTAAATAGTTTTGAAACAGATTTTAATAATAATGCGTTAAACTTTTGGTGATTATTTTCAAATATACGTTAACGAAGGAGCTATCAATGGATAACACGCTCG
>JBJKPO010000463.1:0-4684 GCA_046706235.1 Bacillota bacterium
CTCCAAAAAGGGATCGAATTAACACCGGATCATAAGCTGCTTATTACCGATGAATATCCCGCCATGACTAGTCCCGCTTCATCGAAATCCAACAATGTAATTATTGCCAGTAGCGGTGATCTAATGAAGGAAGCCCGGGACAATGCCGGGTTGACTTCTTCAAAAATAATGGGCTCCGGAAAACTGCAACAATTGCTTTTTTCCAGTGAGTTAGCCCGGCAAGGGATTCATGATTTTTTGGATGTTTATGAACGTGACTCCGTGAATCCAATATTGGCGTATGTAGTCGTGGTCGATGGAAGTCCTCGAGAGTTAATTCAAAAAACTTCCCGGTTAAAGAGTGAACCCAGTTCCCCTTTATATGTTAATCGTTTATTGGATCGCAATGTGAATGAATGTTATATTCCGGAAACTCGGATTTACAACTTTAATATTGCTTTTTTTGCGCCAGGCTTGGATCCAATCGCTCCGTTAGTCCGGTTGGAAGGCGATCGGGTTAAAATCGAAGGTTCGGCGTTATTTGCCGGCGATCAAATGGTCGGCCAACTTGATACCAGGCAAACCTCTTTATTGCTGGCCATGATGCGCCGGTTCCAAAAGACGGAGCTTATTTTCGACAAGTCAGCCGATCAAAATTTGATAAAAGGGATTGCGGTAATGTTAATCGGTAGAAAGGTAAGAATAAACAGCAGTATTAAACGCAACCACCCGGAGATCGATATTGATTTACAATTTAAAGGTTACATAAATGAGTACCGTTGGGGCCAAGTAAAGGATTTACACGATCAACAAAAGATTGAAAGAAGGTTTGCCCGGGAGATTTCCAGTAATTGTCGGGAAATAATCGCATATACCCAGCAAGTAGGGAGTGATCCAATCGGGATCGGTGATATGATTAGAGCGAATCATTATTCTTATTGGAAAAAGATAAATTGGGCCCAAGAATATCCCCGGGCCCGGTTTAATATCAAAGTCAAGCTAAACCTTCTTCAATCCGGAGCCATTCAATAAATCTATTATATATTTATTGCTTTTAGCCCGACTTTCACCTTAAAAAACTTAGAAACTCCCGATAAACCGGGGGTTTCATTTTTTATTTAGTCACTACAATCTCTTACCGGCCAAAACTCGTTTGGATTTTAACGGGTCTTTCACCTCCAGCAAGCGATAAATCTCTTGATGATTGCTCTCCGGCATCCCGGAAGTACGAACATGATATATTTGACCGTCATCACCAGTAAGAGTTACAGTACACCGTTGATGAGTCGATAGTTCCTTCTTAATTGTCCGCCAACTGCGAGAATCGCCTTGAACTGACAACTGCTTTTCAATGAAAACCAGCAAATGATAAGCCAACACTGATATAAATAAATGACACATAGTCCGAACTGCTAGTTGATGATATATCGGCCGCATCCCCAGTTCCGATTTCAAATCCCGAAATGCATCCTCGGGCCGCGTCCGAAATCTGATCCTGGCGGACGGGCGTCAGGATATGAGATTGCTTGAATTGATGAGCCGGAAGGCGCGATTCCTTGTCCGGTGATTTTCGCTCCCAAGGGTTCATTGTTTTTATTGGGAGCAACGGCGTTGGAAAATTTCGGAGTGGCGGTGGATCCGATCCAAAAGAAATTGAAACCGATTTTAGCGGTGATTGGGGGATTTTTAGCTTCGCAATGATTTTACTGGTCAGGTAAGTAACCATGAAAAACATAAAGACAGCCCACCATTGTGGTGGGCTGTCTTGTGATTATACTTACCGGACTAATTAGTATGATTGTTTTTTTAATAATAATGGATTACACAGTTTGGTAAGGCTGCTTTAATCTGATTAAAACCATCAGGGGTGATTTTTACACCCTGAATGTCAAGTCGTGTCAGCCAGGTTAATGTTTTTAAATAAGGAACGCTTTGGTCGGTAATATTCGTCCTGGTGAGAAACAGCGTTCTAAGGTTTTTTAGTCCGACCAAAAATGCGACTCCGGCATCGGTAATTTTGGTATCGTTTAAACCAAGTATGGTCAGATTACTAAGATGTTTAAGTTTGGCGATGCCGGCATCAGTGATATTGGCGCCATCTATTGAAAGAGTCCTTAGTTCGGAAAGATTTTTCAGATAGTCTAATCCAGCGTCGGTAACTTTGGAAATAGGGACTGATAAGACCTTTAATTTGGTCAATCCGGCTAAATTGGCTATTCCCTTGTCGCTAATCCATCGCGGTAGGGCTACTTCTTCTAAGTTTGTTATTACTCGAAGATGAATTAAGGTATCATCGGTTATTTTAGGGCCATATTCTTGACTATAAAGTTGTAATTGCAATTTTTTAATAGCAGGGATTTTATCCAAAGTATAATTATAACCAATGCTTTTTAGCCAGGCCTGGGCTGCCGTGAGGGCGGCTGATGGCGTGGGAGTTGGAGTTGGTTTTGCGGTAGGAGTTGGTTTTGCAGTGGGAGTGGGTGAAGCAATCAAATGTTTAATGTTTTTTTTAGTGTTAATTTTGGGCCGCACTACGCCAAATGTTTGAGGTACTAAAACAGCAATTAAAAGAATTAACAGAATAATACCAACTAATTTCTTAATCATAAATATCCCTCCATTGAGTTAATCTTACAATTTTTGTTTGATTTTTGGTAACTTCAGAAGGAGATTACTCCTTGATGCTACGGGTGATTGGGCATGCCAGACCTCATACTTCTTATTGAAAAACAGGTGCCAGGTTGGAGTTTTTCCCGGAGTTACCACCAGCCTTGGTGTGGTCGTGGTTGTGAAATTCCCAAGCGATTGCGGTGGGCCCCACTTAGCGGTGGAATTATTAAAAGTAGTGTATTTGATTGGTTCCAATACATTGGCGGCGGTTTTCCCATGCCGGTAAAAGAGATAAAGTTTGTTATTCAGTTTTACCAAACAAGGAGCAAATATGCTTTCGGCATTGGGAATGGTCCCGTTTGCCACCCAACCTTTCGCGGGTGTGTAATAGTAATGGTACAATTGATAATTATTACAGGCGATCAAGTGTAGCTGATTGCCGGTGGCGGCGATTACCACCGGTCCGTTGCCGGTGGCTGGAGTTTTTTCACTGGGGGCCCAGACTCCATTGGCGTAATGAGTGACCCATACCTCTTGTTTGGCGGCGTCTACTCCGCTATGGGCCATGTAAAGGACCTCCCCCTGGCCGGGGTTATAGGCGCAAATAGCCGGGGTATAGTAACTCTTTTGCGGAATCTGACCCGGGATTGATAATTTTCCTCCGGAAATCAACAAATGGCCAATCAGGTTAAACGCGCCGCCTTTATAGACCAAATTAAGTTTGCCGTTTACTATCGCCAGAGTCGGGGGACAGACCGAGTTGGGGTTATAACCTTGGTCACGATTCCATTTATTACCATCAAATCTATAAAAGAATAATCCCGAATTGCCTTTGCTGCAGGTAATTATCTGGAGGTGATTTTCATAATATACGACCGGTACCTCTGTAGCACAAATCTCCATAATCCGGGTTGGGGCTGTAAAGTTAAACGATTCATCGGCTGCCTTCAGCGGGCCGAATGCCGGTAACAACACTAAACCACCGGCCATTAATAACAATATTAGCTTTTTAATCATACGATTTACTCCTTCCTTCTATTTTTAAAAGAGTATGCTCACTTTGTTTTTAAGTATTTTTTTGAAAAAAAGCCCGAACTTTCATACCCAATGACTTATACACCTCTTTTAAACTTTCGCTCTCCCTGCGAATATTCCTTTATGTTCGATAGAAATGCATATCATAATTTTTCATGTAATATATAAACTTATCGGATTCAAGGTGAATGATGCTTCGTATGAACTAATTGGAATACTCATGCCGAATAACCCTTATCAAATAACCGAAAATATCGAACTAAAAATTTAAGATGAAGGATTTATATATATCAAAAGTTCTCTCGAAAAAAGAGGGCTATTTTGTATTGCTGAAAAATTAGTGGGTATAGTAGTTGTTTTATCCCTGCCCTGAGTTGCCATGAAGGATTTTTTAATTAGTTATGGAATAAATAATCTATATAAAAAAGAATGGCACATTTATAAAAATAGTAGCTTTTATAAAAGTAAAGCAACAAGGATTTGAGGTTCAACCTGCTATGATTGTGTTGACATGTTTACGAAATAGGGGGTTTAACCCGGAAAGGAACCACCAAGATGGCAAATTGTATTGTTTGTGAAGCCGAGATTGAGAAAGGGTCGGGAATCGTTGTTAAGGAAGCCGGAAAGGTATATAGTTTCTGCTTATTTAGTTGTCTAAGCGAGTTCTGTTATGTAGTTGAAGAGTATGACGGATACGAAAGCAGCAATGGCGATTTACTGGAAATGACTGAAGATTCCATGGAATGCGCCAACAATTTGTGGCAGGAAGTTGGAAACCTGGATGAAGAACAAGAAGAATGACAGAAATCCATCGGTGGGGGGCGTTACTGGGCTATAAAAATGCCGGACGGCGTTTAAAAGCGGTCCGGCTTTTGAGCGCCGCTCCTGATCCGGCCGCGTTGCCCTTTCTTATTCAGGCTTTGTGCAATATGAACGAACAGGTTCGGGAGGCCGCTTTTCAAGCTTTGGCCGATAAAGGCAAACCGGCTGCGCGGCTTTTGATTGAGATCCTGACCCGGCCTTACGACATCATTCCGGCTGACCGAGAGGAACCCCTGGC
>JBJKPO010000464.1:0-6621 GCA_046706235.1 Bacillota bacterium
ATATCATTTAAAGGTTTCTAAAGACATTAGACATTTAACTGGCTTTTTATGACCATTGACATTGGACCTTTGATTGAACTGAAGGGGGTATTGACGATGTTTCGAAAAAATATTGGTTTGATATCGGGACTGATATTTGGGATTATTATCATGATCGGTTTGGCGCCTGTTTGGACGGAAGGTCTAGCGCCGCGGGAGATTATTCACCGGGTGGATCAAAATCATAAATACCAATCGGCGTATATGGAGGCGCGGATGGAGATTAGCATCGGGGCGCGCAGGGTAACTAAAAGTTTGCGGATTTGGAATGATGGGAATGATCAGGCATTGGTGGAGTTTACCGATAAACGGGATCGGAGCCGGATTTTAAAGATCAAGGATGATTTATGGTTATATTCGCCTTCTGCCGAAAGCGAAGTTAAACTTTCGGGGGAAATGTTGAAGCAAGGGATGGCCGGGAGTGATTTCTCCTATCAGGATGCGCTGGAAAGCGAACATCTGTTGGATCTTTACCAGGTAAATCCGGCGGGGAATGAAACTTTGGATGAACGGCCCTGTTACGTATTGGAGCTCAAAGCTAAGAAAGACGCGAAGGTCAGTTATTACCGGCGCAAGATGTGGATTGATCAAGCCCGTTTCATCGAGCTTAAGGAAGAGTTGTATGCCCCCAGCGGTAAGCTGCTGAAAGTTTCCACCACCGAAAGGGTAGAACAATTCGGAGATCGTTTTTATCCGACTCTTATGGTAATGGAGGATAAGCTGCGGAAGATTTCCAAGACCCGTTTCATCATTGACAAGATCCGGTTTGACGCCGCCATTCCGGCGGGAACTTTCACCCGGCAGCGATTGACGGGGCGGTGATCCTGGATATTGGGTTACAGTGAGAGGGGGAGTTTTGAATGATCCGCAAATGGGGATTATTGGCTTTCGTTTTTCTATTGCTCTGGTCAACCCTAGCCTTTGGCGTGGCAACGGTAGATTGGGAGTCTACGGTTTCCGGGAATAGTTTAATCGCTGAACAGGGGCCGGCCTGGAATACCGGATTTCAATTAAACGGGGACTGGGCGTTGGGTGAGCGGGCGGCTTTTTTTCTCCGGGATCAAATAAGCATTAATTCTGTGACCAGGGAATGGACCGGGACTTTGGAACGTTGCTATCTCCGCTACGAGTCCGGCGCTTTTCGGGTCAATCTGGGACGGCAGGCGGTGAATTGGGGAATCGGCTGGTTCTTCCGGCCTACGGATTTGATTACGCCAATTACTCCATTGGCCCAGGAAGATACCAGGCCGGGGAAGGATCTGGCGGTTTTACGCTGGTCCACTTCGCCGTTGACGGCCATCGATCTTATTGCCGGAGACCGGTTGTACGCGGCGCGGGGGGAGTTGCGCCTGGGAGATACCAATATCCGAATCATGGGAGTATCTCAAGCTCAAGCGCTTCTTCCATCCGATACGCCAAGTAATGTAAACACTTTGGGTTGGGATCTCCAGGGCGGATTGGCCGGATTGTATACCGAAGGGAAATTTACCTGGAATGAAACCGCCTTTGATGAGGGAAAAATTGCTACGTTGGTAGGATGGCGCAAAATAGTTTGGAATGGCGGGCGGTTATTTGTGGAATATTTGAAGGATAACAGCGGTGAAGCCGATCCTGGCCGTTGCGATTATTCAAAAGTCGCTAATGGGGAGCGGGTCTATCTCGGGCAAAATTATTTGGCGATTGGACTGCAGCTTCCCTGGGATGAGTTAACTTCGTTCAGCGCCGCCGGTATAGCTAATTTGGATGATGGCGGTATAATGCTGGAAGGCATCGCTGATGTCCAATTGACCGATAGCTTCGATTTCCGGGGGATGATCGGAATACTTACGGGGAAGGAAACAAGTGAATTTGTGACGTTGGCGCAAAAAACATGGTGGACTTTGATGGTCCAGCTGAAATATTATTTCTGATTCCGTTAAGTGTCAATCATCACTGTATTATTTAGCTAAAAGATGAAAACCCAAATAAATCCATCGTATTTTATTATATCTAATTTTATTGCGTAATCAAAAAAAGTTTCAAATTCCCGACATGTATCGGTTAAAAAACGTTGTTGTCCAGACATTTTTTTAATTTATTGACATCATAATAATAAGTTTATATAATGATGCTATATCATCTGGATACAATTGTTAGGGAATATCAAACAACCTAAATTTGGCAAAAAGCTTTAAAATATTATTACTAATTGCATTTTTAAGGCGCCGAGATGAAAACAATCACTCAATTTTTAAATCATCAACTACAATTACACCGTAATAATCTGCCGGCTTATCTTCTTTTACTATTGGCGATTTTGGTTTCGGTCGCATGTCTAATCTCATCCAGCCTGCATTATACGGGAAAAGCATACGGCAATCCGGTAACCTGGATCAGTTGGCTGTTAAGCATGATCTGCTTCTTAACCGCTTTTATTGTTTTAAAACCGGAACTTACCGTTACAAAGTATACCACCGTTGATCAAAAGCCCAGTTACCGGAGTGAAGTCATCATTCTCGCCATTTTATCGGCTTTCTTTTTTGTAACTCATCTTTGGAACTTTCAAACCGCACCTTGGAATGGAAATGGATTGTTTGATGACGCCGCTTGGAATATTTACGAAGCCAAAAAGTTCATTTTTTCCACGGAACCTTTTCAAGCCGCTTTTTGGCGGGTTGGGAGCAGTTCCGCCAAAGGGATCGTTTTTCACTACTACATCATGACTATATTTAAAATTTTTGGTTATAACCTGATCGTCTTCAATATGGCCGTATTATTCTTGGGTTTTATCACCTGGTTTTTTACCGTAAAACTCGTCTATCGCTTGTTTAACAACCATTTTATCGCCATTATCTCCGCGCTGATCTTGAATTTTCTACCATTGCATTTTATTCACTCATTTGTGGGCCAGCGTTACGCCGTTGCTCCCCCCTTGTTAATGGCGTCCTTATTCTTCCTTCATACGGGTTTTAAAAATAAGTCGTTTCCCCGGATTCGTTTCAGTTCCATTCTGGCGGGTCTCTGCGCCGCCGGCGCCATAATGGGAAAACATTACGTGTTTGGGCTGATCGCTTCCTTGCCGTTAGCTACTCTATTTCGAAAAAAATACTGGACTAAGACCAACCTGAATCTAATTCTCTCCTTTAGTTTGGGATTTATTATCACTTGCGTTCCCATCTTGACCTATATCTATTACACCCCGGCCTATTATACCCTGGAAGGCAATTATTTAAAACAGTTTTTTGAAACAGTGCGGACCCAGGGGTTAAATCAATATATCGACAGATGCTGGTTATGTTTTACGGGTTATATTTGGCACAAATGGTTTCTCCCCGACTTTCCCTTAATTCCGTTCAGTTATTATATTTTTCTCATCCCAGGAATTGCTTGGGCGCTTATTAAAAAACAATTCATTTATCTTACCATCTGCGCGGTTTCATTTGGGGCGGCTTTTGTAGCCGGGTTCTCCGATTACCGGATCCTGATGGTGAGTCCCTTATGGATCGTCTTGATGGCTTTCGGCCTTAACTATATCATTGAAAAAACCAAATCACTCTCAAAAATATTTATTAAAGTATTTATTTACGTTATCATCATCGCCATTACCGGGGCCGGGCTTTTCCCCTGTATTACTTACCTGAATCGTTTAAGCAAAAATCCTTATTCCGTAAGGTATTTTGCCCAAAAAGATGTGGCGGTCTCCCGGTTTTTAAGAGATATCGTCGCTGGAGTTCCTGAACCCAGGTCCACCTTCCGGCCGCAAGACTTTCAAAAACTCTCCGGATTAAAAGAACCGGATTATGATACTCTAATTTGTATTGAATACGGGTATGCCGTCCCCCATACTTTTTTGTACGATTATGGAGCGGAAAAAATCCTATCTTTTGAAGACGACATTCCTTTTAATCTAGTCACGACCGAAGAACTTTTGAATTACAATAAAAACGCCATCGCCGCTTACCACAGTGTGAATCATAAAGATCTTAAATTGATTTGGGAAAAAACCCCCAAGTCCGAATTAATCATCAACCAATTCCGAAAGCTAAAATTTCTCGGCCATGATGAAATCCTGTCTTCATCTCACGCGGGTGTTGATTTTTCTTTCTATATTCTAACCATTGAAAATAAAAATCTAGGTTTATTTAAAGAAAAAGCATCTCAAATCAATATTTGGGAGTGAATTCCATGTGCGGATTTTTAGGAGTTTTAAAACTCAAAGGCGGAGACGCCTCCTTTTCCAATGAAAGCCTGGTTGGCTTAAGCCAGGTCTTAAAACACCGGGGACCGGATGCTTTCGGGATTCATTGGGAGGGTCCTTGCGGGCTGGTTCATCATCGTTTAAGTATCATTGACACTAGTTCCCTGGGAAATCAGCCCATGGGCAACGAAAATGAGACGGTCTGGCTGGCCTATAACGGCGAAACTTACAACTTTTTGGACCTCAAAAAAGATTGGGCACTGGAACAAAAACACCGTTTCAAATCACATACCGACACGGAAGTTATCTTACATTTATACGAAGAACTGGGCATCGAAATGGTCAAACAATTAAACGGGATGTACGCCTTTGCACTTTGGGACAGCGTCAATGATACCTTGTATCTGGCCCGGGACCCTTACGGCATTAAGCCCCTCTTTTACACCAGAACCCGGGACGCCTTTTGGTTCGCCTCGGAGATTAAAGCCTTAATAGATGTCCCCGGATACCGGGCGGCGCCCAGTCTGGAAGCATTATATCATTTTTTAACCTTCAATTACATCCCCGGGACCTTGACCGCTTTCGACGGTATCTTCGAGTTGCCTCCCGGGCATATTTTAGCTATTGATTTAAAAACCAAACAACCACATATCTCCCGGTTCTTCGATTTGGAGTACCCGGTTGATTATCGTATCTCCCGGGAAGAGGCGGTGGCGGAATCCTTGGCGTTCCTGAAAAAAGCGGTGCAAAGGCAATTGATTTCCGATGTACCGGTAGGAGTGATGTTATCCGGCGGAATCGACTCCAGCGCTTTAACCGCATTGATGGCTGAAATCAGAGGTGATGCGGACTTTCATACTTTTTCGCTCCAATTTGAAGATCCCAGTTTCGATGAATCGACATATGCCTATCTCGTTGCGGTACATTTAAAAAATAAAAACCATCACCGGATCAAGGTCACGCCCGCCAAAGTCAAGGAATTGCTGCCAAAGTATCTGGCCTATATTGACGAGCCTTACGGAGACGGTTCAGCCATTCCGACCTTTTTATTGGCTGAAACCGCCAAAGATTATGTCACCGTTTTACTCTCCGGAGAAGGGGGCGATGAGTTCTTTGCCGGTTACGATACCCATTTGGCTTATAAATTCCGGAACATTTACCGTAAGGTTCCGGCTTTGGCGCGCCGGAACCTGATTGCCCCTTTGGTGAACCGGCTCCCCGTCTCTCATCGAAAATTAAGTTTTGATTTTAAAGCTAAACGTTTCGTAAGCGGCGCGGAAATGGATACTCCCGTTTCCCATCTGGCTTGGCGCATGGTTCTTTCCGAAGAGGCCAAACGGGAAGTACTGGCAAATTCGGAACAGTTTGATCAATTTCAACCCTCCGCCGGATTTTTTAGCGAAGCCTTTGAACATTGTTCCGGCGCCGATGAATTAAACCGTCTTTTATATATTGATTATCGTTTTCATTTGGCGGATGACCTGATGATCAAAAACGACCGGATGACCATGGCCAATTCCCTGGAAGCCCGGGTTCCTTTTACTGATAATGAATTGGTGAAATTCTTGAACTCGGTTCCGGTGGGTCATAAATTGCCCGGCTCCAAAAAAAAGTATTTATTACGAACCGCGATGGCGGATTATCTGCCGCCGGAGATTACCAAAAAAAAGAAAGTGGGCTTGGAAATGCCTTATTCCGCATGGTTTCGGAATGAACTCCGGGAATTGGCCGAAACCCAATTTTCCGCGGCCAAACTTGAGTCCACCGGCCTATTTAACGCGGCGGCGATTTCAAATCTCTGGCGGGAACACCAGGATCTAAAAACGGATCATGGCCGGTTCTTCTGGGGATTGCTTAACTACATGTTATGGCATGAAATGTATCTTGAAAAAAAGAATTATCAGTCCTATCTGACCCCGGTTCGAAACCCTCGAATTTTTTAAAACTCCGGTATTGACCGCGAATATTTTTCCTTTAAAAGGAGGCCTGGTATTGTGCAACTAAAACACGAAACGGTAACTGTCATCATCCCGGCTTTCAATGAAGAAGCAAGTATTTATGAAAGCGTTGTTAACGTGCGAAAAGTGTTACAGGAAGCCCAAATTGAACATGAAATCATCGTGGTGGACGACGGTTCCCGGGATCATACCTTCGATCTGGCGAAAAAGGCCGGAGCGACAGTCATTAAACACCAAAAAAATTCCGGTTACGGCGCTTCTTTAAAGAACGGCATCCGATACGCTAAAAATGAACTGATCGTGATTACCGATGCGGATGGAACGTATCCCGTCCAAGCCATCCCTGAGATTATCGAAAAATTAAGCGAAGCCGATATGGTTGTCGGGGCCAGAGTCGGACAAGAGGTAAAGATCCCTCTGATCCGCAAACCGGCCAAATGGTTATTA
>JBJKPO010000465.1:0-3396 GCA_046706235.1 Bacillota bacterium
AAACAAATAAGCGCTCGAAAGGGTTTGACCTATGGATTGGATGAACTGCTCTTTTAAAATCCGGGGTTAAATTATTTGTGGTTGGATGCCCCGGAATGAACCTGGATTAAAAGAGTTTTTTTGGAGTTTTAATTGCTTCACCTCTTGATTAAACGCGGAATATACTACATTAATCTCTTTAATTGTAAATTCGTTTAATCGGAGGAGGAGACGCGGTGGGGCAATCTTATGATTTTTCGGCTGCGGTCGTTGGCGGCGATTCCCGCCAAATCGAAGTCGCGAAGGCATTAACCGATCTTTTTAAGGAGGTCCGAATCTACGGCCACCCACCTACAGAAGCGCCGGCAGCGGTAATTTTTAGTTCCAAGCTTGATGAATTAATTGACGTGAGAGTTGTATTACTTCCGATCAATGGAATGAATGAGGCCGGGCTTGTAACCGGTTATAAGCCCGATCAGACAATAGATTTCGGCGCTTTAATACCGTCTTTGACCGTGGAAACTTTAATTGTTACCGGTTCAATGCCTTTTAAGTGGCTTCAAAAATTGAATTCACTTCAATTAAAAGTACTGCAATATTCAAATAATGATGAAATTGCTATTTTAAACTCGATTCCTACCGCCGAAGGGGCTTTACAAATCGCCATGGAACAACTGCCAATCACGATTCATAATAGTACCGTGATTATAATCGGATTTGGCAGGGTTGGAGCGACGGTAGCTCGTGTTTTTAAAGCTTTGGGGGCCAGAACTATTGTTGCCGCCCGGCGCCCGGCGTCCTTAGCCAGGGCTTGGGAGCAAGGACATGAAAGGATTAACCTCGGTTCCGTGGCGGAAGTAATAGGGATAGCCGATATAATAATAAATACGGTTCCGGTATTGATATTGGACGCCACCTTGATTGCCGGATTGCCATCCCGGACGTTAATTATTGATTTGGCCTCACCGCCGTATGGTACTGATTTTGAAGCGGCACGCGGCTTAAACATCAAAGCGATTATTGCACCGGGATTGCCGGGGAAGGTAGCCCCGAAAACCGCCGGATTTATCTTGTCTTCAACCATACCCCGATTAATTCAGGAGTTTTTTAATGGGGGTGACAGGTAATGTTTTCCGGTTTAAAAGTTGGATTTGCGATTACCGGTTCTCACTGTACCATTGCCGAAGTTTTACCGGCTATGCGGATTTTGGTGGATAAAGGGGCGGTGGTTATCCCGATATTTTCACCGGCGGTACGGGATACGGATACCCGTTTTGGGAAAGCGGAAGATTTATACCGCGATATCAGATCAATTACCGTTCATGAACCTTTGACCACACTGGTGGAGGTTGAGCCAATCGGCCCCCGGAAATTGCTTGATTTGATTTTGGTTGCCCCTTGCACCGGAAATACTTTGGCCAAATTGGCGCTTGGAGTTACCGATACCAGTGTTACCTTGGCCTGTAAAGCTCAGTTACGCAATAACCGGCCGGTGGTGATTGCGATATCAACCAATGACGGATTAAGCGCTAATGCACGAAACCTGGCAATTTTATTAAATAAAAAAAATATCTACTTTGTTCCGTTCGGACAGGATGCGCCTCAGAAGAAACAAACATCATTGGTGGCTAAAATGAGTCTAATTCCCGATACAATTATGGAGGCGATGGAACACCGGCAAATACAACCTGTATTAATAATATTTTGACGATATTACTGCGCCCGAAATTTTCTATAATGTCCTGCTAGTACCTTGGATATTTTATATACTATAGGAAACAGAATGGTGTAAAATACGAAAGCGGGGGAAATGAATGCGCGTTATCGTGCAAAAATACGGTGGGACTTCGGTTGCAAGCCCGGATGGCCGTGAACGGGTAGCAGTAAAAGTTAGAGAAGCTTTGGAACAGGACTTTCATATAGTGGTGGTCGTTTCGGCAATGGGGCGAGAGGGTGACCCGTATGCCACGGATACTTTAATTGCTTTGGCCCGGGGAATACATAAACAGGTAATCCCCCGGGAATTAGATTTATTAATGGCTTGCGGTGAAAATATCTCAACGGTGGTAATGGTTCAGACTCTTAAATCTTACGGGATCGAAGCTTCGGCTTTTACGGGCGGCCAAGCGGGAATTATTACGGATTCTCAGTTTAATAATGCCCGGATTATTGAAATTAAACCGGATCATCTCCGGATGTGTTTACAGGGAGAGCGCGTGGCGGTTGTGGCCGGATTTCAAGGAGTAAACGCTAACGGCGAAATAACTACCTTGGGCCGTGGCGGCAGTGATACTACCGCCGCTGCTTTGGGAGTGGCGTTAAATGCCGAGGTAGTTGAGATTTTTACCGATGTCGACGGGATCATGACCGCCGATCCCCGTCTAGTACCGCAAGCTAAACCTTTGGCCACCATGACCTATAATGAAGTATGCGAAATGGCTTATTTGGGCGCCAAAGTCGTTCATCCCCGGGCGGTTGAAATTGCGATGGAAGGCCGGATCCCGTTGCGAATCCGTTCGACCTTTTCAGACCTTTCGGGTACTTTAATTACTGATGGAGCTTCAATCGGGAATATTGAAATAAAAGGCGACAAAGTGGTAACCGGGTTGGCCCATGTTCCGGGAATGGCTTTGGTTTCGATTCAATCAAGCGAAGATATGAAAATGAACGGCCGGATATTGGATATTTTTCGGCTAATGGCGGACGCCGGCATCAGTGTGGACATGATTCATGTTACACCGTACGAAGTAGGTTTTATTATCAAGGAAGATTTATCGGAACGAGCCAGGGGAATCTTACAGGGATTGGCATTCAATCTTAAAATCGAAAAAGATTACGCTAAGGTAGCTATTGTAGGGACCGGGATGAGAGGAATTCCCGGGGTGATGGCGGATATGGTCCGGGGTTTACAAAAGAGCCGGATCCCGGTTTTCCATTCAACCGATTCTCATACCAATATCGCGTGTCTGATCAAGCAAGATGATATGGTTGCGGCGTTACGTTCCTTGCACGAACAATTCGAACTGGGATAAAAATTATTGAGTGGAGGGATTTGTGTAGTGAAATTTGGAAAAGTTTTAACAGCGATAGTAACACCATTTAACCAAAACTTGGAGGTAAATTATCAAGCGGCTCAAGAATTAGCGGTTCGTTTAATTGAAGCCGGCTCCGATGGATTAGTAGTGGCGGGAACCACCGGCGAATCCCCCACTTTGTCCAAACATGAAAAACTGACGCTTTTTAAGGCGGTGGTTGAAGCTGTCGGTGGCCGGGGGATTGTGATCGCCGGGACCGGTAATTATGATACCGCGGAAAGCATTGAACTAACCAGGGAGGCGGAACGGACCGGGGTTGACGGGGTGATGCTGGTCGCGCCCTATTATAAAAAGCCGTCCCAGGAAGGTTTATACCGGCATT
>JBJKPO010000466.1:0-6995 GCA_046706235.1 Bacillota bacterium
TCATTAGCTCACGGTTGAAGGCATTCAACTGCAAAAGTTTATTATCCAGGCAAAAACCGCCGATAAAAACTCCTGTGTTTGACCCGGATAAGTCTTGAGCGTCTAAACCGGCATCCTCAATTGCTTCCCAGGTCACTTCGAGTAAAAGCCGCTGTTGGGGATCTAGGCATGCAGCCTCTCGTGGTGAAATCCCAAAAAATAAAGGGTCAAATTCATCAATACGTTCTTTTAGAAATCCACCTTGTTTAGTATACATCTTCCCTGGTCTTTCCGGATTGGCGTCATAAAACTTGCGTTGATCCCAACGTTCTTTGGGAACATCAATTATCGTATCCACGCCATCACGGAGTATATTCCAAAGTTTTTCCGGGCTATCCGCCGCTCCGGGAAACCTGCAACCGATACCAATAATCGCTACCGGTTTTCTTAAGCTGATACACATAGACTGGCCACCCCCACATCAAAGATGACTCTATTCCTTCATTCCTTTATACTTACCGGGTGTAATCTCGAAGTATTTTTTAAAGATCCGGATAAATGCGTCACTATTATAAAAGCCTACTTCAGCGGCAATTTCTCCGATATTTAATTTTTGTTCTTTCAGTAAAACCCGGGCCCTCTTAAGCCGGGTCTTATTAATATAATCCAACAGTCCTTCACCGGTCTGTTCCTTGAAAAAACGCGACAAATACCCCGGGCTTATGTTAAACTCCCCGGCCATTGCTTTTATATTCAAGTTTGAATCCCGGTAATGATCTTCGATATAGGCGAGTATTTTTCCTTTAAGCTGGTAGTTATGGCTTTTCTTTTTAGTTTCAAAATAGTCGCATATCTGTTTAATAATCTCAATTATTCGTTCTTGTAACTCGCTGATGGTTTTACATTCAAATAATCGTTTCACCGGATTTAAATCTTCAATAAACTGTACTTCTCCCGCCTTATCAATTTCATTGATGATTTTTATAATCGTTCCGGCCAGATCAAACATCAGACATTGGGCCATTTGAATTGAAATAGATTCACGCGTGAAATTTTTCTCAAAAATCTCATCCAGTATCTTCCCGGCTTTTAAATAATTACCCGTTTTAATAAAAGTAATCAATTGTTGTTCAGTGGCCAGCGGGTAGAAATATTTATCCTGCGGTTTATATGGCGGATTTCGATAAAAAATAAGTGGCAAGTAATTTCTTTTAGAAAAATAATAGGCAATAATTCCACCGATTAACAAACACAATATAAAACTGATCAGTGTCAACCGGCGAATGTATACCACTTTTTCCATATAAATCCGGGCTGGAATAAGTAAAACATATTTCCAATTTGACATCTGGGAGGATATATAAGATATGACTACTTTTTCACCGTTTAAACGACTGGTAAAAAAGCCTTGGGATTTAACCAGCTTGTTAAAAGGAAATGCCGGCGGTAAATCATGGGCGGGTATTGAAGTTAGAATACGGTTATCCGGATTAATAATATACATCTTCCCCTGGCTAACCCATTTATTTGTGGTAATTATCTCTTTTAATCGCCGCTCATCCAGAAAGATAGCTAATGTCGCCAAAGAACGACTTGTTTTTTCCAAGAGCAAAGATTGTAAAAATATATTTCCCTGAACTTTAGGGTTCCAGAAAATTTCCAAACTTAAACGTTCAATATTGCGCAAACGGGTATCAATAGCCTGTTGAACCTGGGTAAGCAATGCCGTATTAGCACGAGTAAACTCCGAAGAAACAATATTAATGGACATTAAATAAACAACACCGCTGATTATAACCGGAATTAGTAAAATTGATATATAGGATACCAACCAGGAAATATAAACGGTATTTATTCCAGTATTGATTCTAAATACTCTCTTAACCCATCCGAACCATTCCGCCGGCTTTAAGCGTGTTCTTAACATTTCAATTACCTCTAATGCTCCCATTTTTCTGATAATGCTGTCCCGGCAACTTAAAATATCCAATATAAATTGTAACAATGGAATGATTCATGGTAAATACGTTAAATTAGCGTAGTGTGCTAACAAATTGACAGGCAATATTTGAAATGATAAGATCGAATTAGGACTAAATTGTCCGGCAATAGAAGGAGTTTGAGGCATAATGATCGAGCTATCCAATTGTCCCGGGTTATCAGGCGACAATATTTACAAACGGATTAACGATTTTTTATTACTTGTAGGGCACGAACGGGAGCCAAGGAATTTATTCCGCCGATTTATCCGGGAAATCATTCATCTAGTCCCTTTTGACATCTCTGTTATTCACTTTTTAAACTCTAAAATGGCAATTTACGAAAGCGAGGCCCTTGGTGTTCCAACCAAAAAAGTAGATGATTACCGGGAATATTATTCACAAATCGATTGTTTGAAACAAAAAACTTTGCCTGATACCCGGGTTCTCTCCGCTAATTGGCGTTTTTATCAAAATACCGAATATGTCACCGACTTTCTTTACCCTTTAGGCATAAAACATAGTGCCGTAATAATTATACATGATTGGCGCGGCCGACCCCGCGCCGCTGTTTCGCTAAACCGGGAAGGCAATAAAGAGTTCGGTAAGCAGGATTTAGCGATTTTATCAATAATCCAATCGCATATCGAGAACCTTTATGCCAATCTTACCATTAATACTTCATTAACCGGAGAAAACTTGCATGATTGTGAATGGTTAATCAAACACCGCGGGCTTACCGGACGTGAGGCGGAAGTGGCGGTGTTATTGTGCCGGAGGTTAAAGATAGCGGAAATTGGGGTAATACTCGACATCAGTCCGCGTACCGTCCAAAAACATATCGAAAATATTTATGCAAAACTAAAGGTCTTAAATCGGGATGAATTTCTAAATAAATTATTACACGAACTACCGTTTGATTCCTTATCTTCGAAACCACTGCTTGAGTTTTAGTCTATCCGGTTATCCTTTAAACCCGCTAATTTGCTCCGCGGTATCAAGGGCCGCGTCAATAAAGCTTTGCCGTAAAAAAGACGTTTCATAGTATCCGAATTGAATGAATTGTCGTGGAAACCGGGCAATCAAGTCCAACGAGTATTTATCCGTGCAAAATTCAGGTAAATTCGCTTGTATTTTTTGAAAATCGGTAACGAGAGTGGCGGTTGGAAATCCCGCGGCGCCGGGAAGCGGGGCAAGCTTCAGCAAATAACTGGAGGTAACTCCCATGGCTAGTAGACGCGAATGCTGTTTTAAGGTCATTAATACATCTTTTTCGGTTTCCCAGGGAAAACCGATGATCTGGGAGACGCTGACCTGGATGCCCAGAGCGAGTGCGGTTTGAATCATGGTTATTATTTTGGAAAGATTGGTTTTTTTGCCAATGCGGTTTAACGTATCTTGCGAAGCGCTCTCCACTCCAGTGGAAATATAAAAACAGCCGGCTGAATGCAGAAGCTTCAAATCTTGCCGGGTAAGAACTCCGCTTCGTAAAGAACAAGCCCACTTGAAACTGGATTTTTCCCGGATCAGGGCTTGACAGATCTCCCGGAACGATTTGATCGGAAAGGAGAAATTATCACCAATCATTTGAAAGGTGGTTATATTGTTTGAAGAACTCAACCTGTTCATTTCCATAAGCAGACGCGCCGGAGTTTTACGCCGTACTTTGGATTCCCAAAACTGAGTGGCGGCGCAAAATTTACACCCGGCATAACAACCACGTATAGCTTCAACCCTGAGATAATCAATACCATTTGTCAGATATGGTTTGGCATTATAATTTAATAAAGGTAGGAAATCAAGATCCGGAAGCAACTCGCGCCTTACAAACGGAGAGTTTCTGATCATTACTCCGGGAATACCGGCCCAATCGGATACCTTCCCTTGAAAGAAATTTAACATTTCGGTGAAAGTAACTTCACCTTCACCGATTACCACGGCGTCTACAAACGGAAAATCCTCAAGGGTTTCGGTTGCAAGCGCCGAAGCGTGGGGCCCACCGAAGACAATAATCAGGTTGGGATTTAGCCGTTTAATATTTTCAGCCAGATATACGGAGATCGTAAGCGTTTGAGCCAAAGTCGAAAGGCCGATGATTTCATAATCACCGGCATTAAAGAGCGATAAAACCGCGTTTCCTATTTCATGGGCCGAGTTTAATTCTTGATTATCCCCCAAATTTACCGGGTCCAAGACATCGACTTTTTTTCCGGTTCGAGCGGCATATTCTTTTATGCTATATAAACCTATGGGAAAATAAGGCCGAAACCGTTTAAAACGTAAGGCCGGGGCCGGAATCAACAAGGTCCTATGATATTTGGGCATGGCTTTTCATCCCCCGTATCTGTTGCGCGGTTTCCAAAACGGCATTAATAAAGGTCCTGGAGAGATACGGAGTCTCATAATAACCGAAGTGTCTAAAATGAAGCGGAAATCGACGAATAAGCGCCAGTGAATAACTGGTCTGAAAAAATGGCGGAATGGAATTCTCAAGCCGGGAATAATCAGTAATCACCTTTGAATCTTGAAATCCCTCCGCGCCGGCCAACGGCAACAATGGATTGACCATGCTGTAGGCGACTCCGGCGTCTAACAGACGGGAGTGCAGCTTTAAAGTGTCGATGAGATCAGGCTCGGTTTCCCAGGGAAAACCGATAATAAAAGAACTGATGATCTCCAAGCCATGTTTGAGAGCACATTCAATCATCGCCAGGGTCTTTTTTAAATCGATATTTTTATTGATTCGCCGCAACGTGGTCGGAGACGCGCTTTCAACCCCAATAAAAATACTGATACAGCCGGCGTCCTTCATTAGTTTAAGATCGTCTTCATCCAGATCTCCAAGCCGGGAATCACATTTCCATTTAAAGATTTGGTTATTTTGGATTAAATAGCGGCAGTCTTTTTTTAATGTTTGTACCGGAAAAGAAAAATTATCGCCGATAATATGAAATACTGTAATACCGGTCGTATCATTAAGCCGTCTCATCTCATTCAAAAGCCGCCCGGGCGATTTACGGCGCGTGCGGCAGCCCCAAAATTGAGTAGTGGAACAAAAACGGCATTTTGCATAACAACCGCGAATTCCCTCGATTTCATGTTGGACTTCCCCTGCTGCGCCGGTTCCTTGTAAATACCGGATTCTTTCCGTACTATAATCCGGAAATGGTAATTCATCAAGGTTAGTCAAGAGCTTTCCCGGTATCAACCGATGGCCGCGGATTTTGACGCCCGGAATACTCCGCCAATCCTGTGCCGAATTTTTAAAAGTTTGCAGCATCTTTAAAAAAGTATACTCGGCTTCACCGGCAACCACGGCATCGACAAATGGAAAGTCCGCCAGTATTTCCGAAGCTAAAAAGGATGAGTGCGGCCCACCTAAGACAATAGTCGCTAACGGATGGATCTGTTTGACTTTTTCCGCCAGGTAAATAATGATTGGAAAAATCCCGCTCATGGTCGAGAAACCGACTAATTGATAAGCGAGCGGATCAAATAAGTTCAAAATATAATCGGCCATTTCGTCTGAGTTGTCAAATCGCTGTTCGCTAGCAGCCCCGGTGAAATCGAGGATTTCGGCCTTAAAACCGGCTAAACGGCAGACTTCTTTGATGCTATAAACGCCAACCGGAAAAGATGAATAAACTTGTCCGTTTTTAATCCCGAATGCCGGTATAAGTAAAGTAGTTGGACCGGCCAAGGCATTTCTCCTATTTGGCTATATTGTTGGTATTATTTCACATAATGGTTCCAAAACTCTGTATTGGTGGAACCATCTTTTGTTTGGGGCTTGACGCTGGATATAATTTCGTCGGGTGTAATCTTCTCGTTTACTTTGCTTCCCAGTTCATTTAGGGTCTCAACCAGCTTAACATGAAGTTCGGGATTATCCATTAAAACTTTTTGGATTTTATTAACTTTGTTTTGATCCATGTGGCAACTCCTTTTCTTAGAATTTAAATATTTCATTAACAATATTATACATCAAAACGTAATAATAAGCAAATTGATATTCATTATCTGTTTTTATTATATAAATGCAATTTATTCTTTGGTTATTGCCAAACAAATAAAAATCCATGAAATAAGATGGAATATTTTTTTGGTTAATAATGAAGACTAAAGAATAAAAAAAGAGGTGGTTATCACGGATACTGATTCCGAAGAATTACTAAGGATTTTGACTGAGACCCCGGGGGTTTCCGGGTATGAGTCCCCGATTAGGAAAGTATTGGCCGAGCAATTGATCCCACTATCCACGGAAGTAAAAACCGATCATCTGGGTAGTTTAATTGCGGTAAAAAAAGGCGCCGCAAGTGAGCCGAAGATCATGATCGCCGCTCATATGGATGAAGTGGGGTTTATGGTTACCCGGATCACCGAGGAGGGTTTCATTAAATTTCAGGGACTCGGCGGCTGGTGGGACCAGGTATTACTCGATCAAAAAATGGAAGTTATCGTCTCCGGAGGAGACAGGGTGTTAGGAATCATCGGCGCGAAACCGCCGCATATCCTTACCCCTGAAGAGTGGAAAATACCCGTAAAGATGAAGGATATGTATATCGATGTCGGCTCCGCCAATAAACAAGAAACTGAAGCTATGGGAATCAAGCCGGGTGATCCAGTTATTCCGGCGAGCGGGTTCGCGATCGGAAAAAATTCGAAAATCATGATGGCCAAAGCCCTGGACGACCGGATTGGCTGCGCGCTGATTATTGAACTTTTCCGTATGTTAAGGCAAAATGAGCACAATAACAGTATATACGGAGTCATGACAGTCCAGGAGGAAGTAGGTCTCAGGGGAGCGGCCACCAGTGTGGATGTGGTCAAGCCGGATATAGCGATTGTGGTTGACGTGACGGCGGCTACCGATACGCCTGGAATCGGTGAAAACGATGTCGCAAATAAATCTTATCTCGGCAAAGGGGCGATTATTAGTTTTTATGATGCCAGCATGATCCCCAATATTCCTTTGCGGGATTATGTAACCCAAATCGCCGCTAAAAATGAAATCCCTTATCAAGTCGATATTATGGC
>JBJKPO010000467.1:0-3961 GCA_046706235.1 Bacillota bacterium
CTCGCCGCCACCGGCCTTGATCTCCGCCAGGGCTTTTTTCCCGGCCGGTTTGTCCCGATCGATAAAGGCCACCTTGGACCCCTTTTTGGCGAATTCATCGACAATGCAAAGACCGATACCATTAGCCCCGCCGGTGACCACACAGATTTTATTCGCAAAATTCATAAGACATCACGATTGGTATAAATTAAATTATTATTAGATTGAACTGCACTCATTACTTTTTGCCAAGCCGATTTCGTCTTTTCGAACTCTTTAAAATGAAGTCTCACCGATTTATGATAATGATCAAATTCCTTATAAACCTGCATATAGTCTTGAGTATGAAAATACTCACAAAATTTGGGAATAACTCTTAATAGTTTTTCGTAAATTTTCCCTATCTCAAATTCATATTTATCTGGTTGGGTAATATACAAAAGAAGCGGTTTATATCTAATCCACCCCAATGTTGCTTTAAAAAACCGGTTTAAAATTTGTTTCGAGGAACTCTGAATTGGTTTTAAAAAGCTGGGCAGTACGCCGTGTAATATGTGTGGATAGCGCATAAAACCATCATGAAATGCATAACAAGGTACTTTTAGTACTTTAAGCTCACTCAGACAGGTACTTAAAAAGGTATCTTCTCCTCTGGCTCCCGGTGGATTATAAAATGGAGCAATTTTTTCCGCTTGATTAAGATTTAAACACAGATTGGATCCGGAAATAAACTTCATTCCATGAATTTCGTTCACTTCGAAAACCGGAAGTGAATTTATCACATCCTTATCAGCTATGGTAATACCCTTAGTCTTCATCTTTGTTTTTATGGATTCCCAATTAATAATATCGTTATTAACCGCTTCAATAAGAGTTTTAAAATCCTCTTCACGAAGGGTATCGTTAAATTTAATGTTGGGAATGGGTGATATATAGCCGCAATGGTATCCATGAGTGATATCCGCATCAACAATATATTTTAAATGAGTAGCCAATACACTTTGACCCTTCCAGATTAGATTATCCTCAATTTCGAACGGAGCAACCGGATATTCGTCGTCGTCAATAAACAGCAAATAATCTATTCCATATTTTTTGGCAAAATAAACTACCGCATTTCTTTTTTTCCCGTAACCTTCCCCAAAAATCAATTCCGCTTCTTCGTCGTTTATCACTCCATTTTGGATCAATAGTTGCTTTTCGCAGGATAACATTTTGTCATCAATATAAGTCACCGTATCTATCATGTTCAACAATTCTTGATCCAGGCTTCGGTAGTCGCTCGCCTTTGTTCCGAAATAGTTCAAATCATAAGCAACAAAAAGATTCAAGGAAATTGAGTTGTTTTCAACCAAACCTTGTTCATTCCAATTATTAATGTAAGTTTTAATGAGACTTCGAAAATTCTTGCGGCCGGTTACAAATCCTATTCCAAATCTTATAGAGTCCGATTGGATTGTCTTGTTTACTTCCTTCATCCCATTCATGAATCACATTCCCTCCTTTTTCAGTTTTAACCCATATAAAAAAGCCATAGCCAAAGGGACCATGGCTTGACTTAAAAAACCATGTTTCTCTCTAGCAACGCTGACGAAGTTAGCTGACGGGTTCGGGTCGTAGAGTAACCCTATAAGCTCAATGTTAGTATTGAGATAAGGTCAATACGTTAATTGAGATTAATTCACCCCGAAAAATTTGGGGCCTCCGCTCTTTTTCGCAAAAAGATTAAGCGTTTTGGTTTATTTTATTTATGATGGACAATATTGATGACATAAAAATAAAAAGCACAAGAACTCATACTAGCGGAGTTTTCCACCCAAGAAGCCATATTTTTAAATTGAGTTTATACTCGTCCAATCAACTTGTTAATAGTAGTGGATATTTTCTATGTATAATATAGTATATTCTTTACCTTGTATTCATATTCCTTTTATTATTTTTATGCCCTGCTATTCAACCCGCTATTATGCGTTAAAGCCCCAATTCTCCCGCATGTTGTTGCATGGCTGTTAACCCGATGGCGATAAACTCTTCCAGAGTCAATCCCAATTCCGAACAAGCTTGAATCTGTCCCCGATTCGCTCCCTTGGCGAACGATTTTTCATAAAAGCGGTTGACCACAAACTCCGGTGTCAACGGCGCCAGTTTTTTAGCGGGGTGAATCAAAGCGGCGGCCACAATCAAGCCCGTCAACGGATCAGTGGCGTACAAGGCCTTGTCCATCATACTTTTTCTTTCCAAATTATGAGCGTGATTGTGTACCTTTACCGCATAAACAATATCGGCGTCGACTCCAAGTTCCGCAAGCCATTCGGCCGACAGCAAACTGTGTTCCGACGGCTTATCGAAAGTCAGGTCATAGTCCAAGTCATGCAGCAGCCCGGCCAATCCCCACTTAGCATCATCCGCGCCAAAACGGCCGGCCAGTCCCATCATCACGAACTCCGCCGCCAGCATGTGTTTTTGCAAATTTTTATTGGCGACTTTTTGTTGCACCAGTTTCCATGCCTGTTGTCGATCCATTTTGACCCTGCTTTCCCCGATTTTATATATTACTATTTCGATTACTTGCTCTTTTTTAAAGTTTAACACATCGCTTTTAAATACCGCCGATAATTTTTATGTCAAATAATCCTTCAAAGCCTTCCATCCAGACAATGTTAATTTTTTTGATTTACAATAATACCTGATCCATGGTTGCAACTCCCGGCACACACAATCGGTAATGACCCCATAATTATATTATAGCGTATTGAAGTATAACTTCAACCAAAAAATTATTTAAAATTATCCGGTAAAAATTGTTTCTCAAACAAACTTTACCGGATAATTCTTATCCCTAATTCAATTGTCATTTATGTATAATACTACGGCAAATGCGATTATTGCCGCCAATCCGGGTATTAATCCTAACAGGCTCTATACCAGTCAAACGATTTGCATCCCGAGAAGGAGATAAATCACCAAAAAATGAGTTTACGGGTCGTAAAATTGATCAAACCGCCGCCAGCAACTGGGGTTATTGTCGGTAAGCTCAGTAACGGTTCCCAAAGCAAATATGTCCCCACTTTAGCATCTCTAAAATACCGAACCGGTTAAGCCTTTCAATCCCGTTATTATCGCTAAAATTAACTGATCCTGATAGGTATCGTTCAACAACAGGGAACGATCTTGCGCGTTGGACAGAAAACCCAATTCAATCAAGATAACAGGTACTTTAGCCTGTTTAAACAAATAACAAGTCAATGGTCTGGATATTTTTCGAAAACTGTTTCCGTTTTGGTTCCCGAATCAATTCCTCCATGGCCGGGGTCAATCCCGATAGTTATACTATTTATCCCGGTTATATTACTCTTTTGAAGATCCGGGACCGTTCGCGATCGCAAAAAACGTTCGCAATAGAACCCCAACCCGGTCATTAAGCCCAATAATATCAACCAAAATATCCTTCGTTCGCTTAAAATTACTTTCAAGTCATCCGCCCCAATATAATTCTAAAAATAAATATATGCTGGGATAAATGTCCAATATTATTTTAATCCTTTGGATAAACTACTTCCCGGAGGTGATGGCTTTGAAAAAGAAAATAGCGGTTGAATCGCAACTTTCCAATGTCAGAGATTATTTAACCAACCAGGGGTATGATGTGGTGGAATTTCAGCACAACCGGGAACTGCCCGGAAATCTAAAAAACGCGGCGGCGATCGTCACCACCGGATTGGACGAAAACCTTCTCGGCATGCACAATATCGTAACCAACGCGGTGGTTATCGAGGCCAGCGGTTTGTCGCCCGAGGAAATCGGGGAGAGATTAAACGAGGAACTTGGTTTTGATTGAACCGGTTGAAAAACGGTATTTTGCGCTGCATTTCTTCAAAACGAAATAAAAACTGAATTTATGAAATCGTGATATTCCCGGTTAAATGGGGATTATCACGATTTCTTATATCTTTAGCCAACACGGAAATTGGCGTCACGGCTT
>JBJKPO010000468.1:0-7600 GCA_046706235.1 Bacillota bacterium
TTTCCCTTAAAATTATGGAAATCGTTTTGAAGAGTCAATACGCCACGGAATTTCCCGTGCCTGATAATCCCCCATCTTGGTTGAACTGAACGCCCCATGATAATCGGAGCCTCCGGTAACAAAAAGATGATACCGGGACGCGGTCTCCAGGTATTTAGTTACCAACTCCGGAGTATGAGTGGGATAATAGACCTCGATACCTTTTAACCCGGCCCCTACCAACTCGGTAATTAACCGGTCGTTGTCCATCCGTCCGGGATGAGCCACTACCGGGATCCCTCCGGCTGCAATTATCAATTCGACGGCTTCAAACGTGTTGATTTCCTGATGCGGCTCATAAGCCAAACCGTTTTTTCCCAGATAATATTCAAATGCCCTCTTGCGGTATAATGGATTTATCAGTCCTTCAGCTTCCATTGCCCGGAAGATATGGGCCCGTCCCACGAATTTACTGGTGGTTTTTGCCCTAACCTTCTCCCATGATAACGGAATCCGGTGTTTATTGAGCTTTTGTAAAATAGCCTTCGCCCTTTCATTGCGCGACTCGACAATTAACTCCAATTTTTTCGCCAATTTAGGGTCTCCAATATCAAAATCGTATCCCAAAACATGAACCTCTGTCGCTCCATGGTCGGTGGTCAATTCCACTCCGGGCACCAAGGTAAATCCGAGACGCCTTGCCTCGGCCGTCGCTTCGGGAATCCCGGCTATCGTATCATGATCGGTCAACGCGATTCCGGTTAAATCTCTATCAATAGCCTTATGAATCAGTTCAACCGGGTGCAAAGTCCCATCCGAATAGATTGAATGAGTATGCAAGTCGTATCCCACTAAAGACTCCTATCTTTGGCATAACCGGAACTAAAAATCTCGCAAAGCCGCCAAGTTCGCCAAGAAGATTTAGCGCCTCCGTACTTTAAATCCTTGTTCCTCCAAGATTCGGATCGCGGTTTCAATTGACTCGGCGTTTTCAAGGGCAATCCGTAAAGTCCCGGCGTCGCCTTCCCGTACTCTTAGGATCTCGATATCCTTGATATTCAAACCGGCTTTCGACAAATGCCGTAAAACTTCCTCAATCGCCCCGGGACGATCCTCAATCGTAACCACCATTTCATGCAGCAAAGTTAAAAATCCTTTATTTTTTGCCGGTATTTGCAGTCTGATTTCCCGCGCGGAGTCGAGGAACTCCCGTAAACCGTCCTGGTCATTACCTAATAATAGATTTTTTAACTTCGTTAGTTCCTGCCCGAAAGCTTCAATTGCTTGTAATACCTTGGATTTATTTTCGAAAATGATTCCTTCCCAGACTTTGGAAGAGCCGAGCGCTATTCTGGTCGTGTCCCGAAATCCCCCGGCGGCTAAATGCAACGTTCCCGGATAATTTTCTTCCTCCCGGCCGGCGGTTTTAACCAGGGAGGCCGCAATCAGATGCGGCAAATGGGAAACCATGGCCACAATCCGGTCATGTTCCCGGGCCGATAATTTAATAATGCTGGCACCGGTGATTTTCGCCAGTTCAACTACTTTATCAACAGCGGCTTTCGGAGTTCGCGGGTCTTCGATAATAATATAGGCGGCGTTTTGATATAAAAAGGGATCCGCCGCGTCGATCCCATGCTGTTCCGAGCCGGTCATCGGATGCCCGGCCACAAAATAGTGAGTAGCCGGTAAGAAGCTTAACACCTTTTCCAGGATCGGTTCCTTGATACTGCCCAGGTCGGTAAATATCGTTCCCGGAGCCGTAAACGGAACACAACTTCGGATCATATCCGGAATGGTTTCCACTGTGGTTCCGACGAACACGACTCCAGCCCCGCACACCGCTTCTTCCAAGCTGACCGGGAGGATATTGATGGCCCCAAACCGGTATGCTTCCTCAATGGCCGCCGGGCTCCTATTCCAACCGCTTACCGTAAATCCGGCCCTGGTTAAGGCAAGCCCCAGCGACCCTCCCATCAATCCAAGACCAACAATACAAATTTTAGTCGTGGCTTGATCCAATGGTTTGATTATCATAATTTTACCTCCCGCCATCCAGCCATTAATCCTATTTTTCAAATCAATTATATCGAAGTTTAAATTATTATAACAAGAGAAATATTCTTTGTAAACCAATGATGTTTTTTGACAGCGGTTTCGAAAAAGGTTACAATAGTAAATCATAATTATATTTCACCGATAATAAACAAAAGGCGGCTGGGTGAAATGAAAAATGCTAAAACACCTCAAGTGAAAAAATTTATCTTTCAAACCGTTGTTCCCGAATCCGTTTCCATGCCGTTAGGTGACTTTTTAAAACAAACAGCGCCTCTTTCCGGGCGAAGCCTCCGTAAATACTTTTTTAAAGGCTTGGTGTTACTCAATAACCGCCGGGCCCATTCCGCGGCAATGGTTAAATCCGGCGACTCGGTGATTGTCTTTGAAGATACCGTGGAAAATCCAGCCCTGAAAGCGGAAAATATACCTCTCGACATTGTTTATGAAGATTACGACCTGCTGGTTTTAAACAAACCGGCTGGTTTGGTGGTACACCCGGTAAGAAACATTCTTACCGGAACTCTTGTTAACGGCGTGGCGGCTTACTTTAAGGAAATCGGCTTGCATGCCAAGGTTCGCCCGGTAAATAGGCTTGATTCCGGTACTTCGGGTCTGATTATCTTCGCTAAAAATGTATTAACTCAGGATTCCTTAAGCAAAGCAATCCTAAAACACCAAATATCACGCATATATTTTGCGATAGTAAGTGGGATACCCGGCTCCGATTCTGGAATCATTACCGCCCCTATTGGAGAAAACAAAGACCGCCGGTTTGTCACCAAACACGGCCGGCCCGCTGAAACCCATTTTAAAATTGTTGAAAGATTTCGTGATGCCTGTATGCTGGAACTGAATCTTAAGACCGGCAGGACCCATCAAATCAGGGCACATTTGAGCTACATCGGTTTCCCGATTTTAGGGGATCCGAAATACGGAGTAGCCTCCCAACTCATTAACCGGCCGGCCTTGCACGCCGGGAAAATTAATTTTTCCGCCTCATCATTTCCCATCCCGGAACTTACCGCGCCGTTTCCGGCGGATTTCCGGGAACTGTTGGAACGGATACGTCTACGTTAACCTTATTTTAATCACGGCGTTCGTCCGTTTCATTCTTTTCATTGTTCTTTTCATTAAAAGGAACAATAACCTTGGCGGCTACCACCTTGATATTCCCGGCTCGATCCGCCGCCGAGTAAGTGACCAGGTAAAACCGGTCTTCATGCCGGGCTCCATCCCGGTCCGCCCGCAGGTAAAAGCTCCGGTCGTCGGTTCCAAAAGATGTTCCATTGATATCCGAGCCATTAATTGCTTGATTGCAGGTTATCGATACCAACCGGACTTTCGGATCAGGATCCAGATTGTCGCTAACCTGAATTTTGGCGGTAATTTGAACCATCTTGTGGTCTGGCGGCCATAAACGGCTGGGTGAAAGCGAAACCATCAGTTTTGGGGGCGTGGTGTCCCTGGGATAAGAGGTGACCGCCGGTGACGGTAAACCAGGAACCGGCGTCGGTGAAAAAACCACCGGTGGTATTGGAGTATGACCGGGAACTCTAGTGGGAACGGAAGGTTGATTTCCCCGGACAACAACATTCCACGATTGCTTATCCCGGCCGGTATGCCCCGGTAAAACATCGGCAATGATTACGGTTACCTTATGGGTTCCCGGTGAAACGATTATATAATGAAAATCTCTTTGAAACGATATGATTTGACCGTCAATATACCAGGTATAGTCCAATCTAGACGGGTATCCTTTCACATCAGCGTTCCCCATTCCGGATATTCGTAACGGAGTAGTTCCGGACAATGGAAAAACGGTACTGTGGGAAGCAATCGACGGGGGCTTAGCCTCAATGGTAATTTGAGTAGTGACCGTGGTATGATAAATCCGATCCCTGGCCGTTACGTTTACCGTAAAAGCCCCCGGTTGGTAATAGGTATGTTGAATCGGACCCTTGGTAAAGTTTCGGTCAACGGTTCCGTCGCCAAAATCCCAAATATATTCGATATCCGTGGGGCCGCCTTTGATATCAAGGTGTGAGCGGAAATCCACTCGTAGCGGAATTACTCCGCTATGCTGCGAAGCGTCAATGGTGAGATTTAAAACCGGCGGGCTTACGAAAATCGTATTCGACCACTGCTCAATTTTTAAATTGGGGTGATTTTTATCGATTAGCTCCAACCGGACCTGGAAATCGCCCACCTCACGGTAAACATGTTGCCCTGATGGTTCCACGGAAAAGGAACCATCTCCGAAATACCATAAGTATTCGAAAGAAGCCGGTTCCGTGCCGAAAATGAAAGGTTCAGCCCGAAAGGAAACGGCTAGTGGAACAGCACCTCGCACCGGGCTTATAGTGGCGGTATTTTTAACTGAAAACGGCCGGACAGTTATCTCCCAATCTTTTTTTATGACTGTTCCCAGTGAATTGATTATTTTCAGCCTGGTTAGATAAACACCCGGTTCACGGTAAATATGCGTCGTTGTTTCACCGGTTTGAACCGGACTCCCGTCCCCAAAATCCCAGGAACAGTTGGAAGTCGACTGATAATGATTAATTAAATTTGTAAAACAACGGACGGTCAGATCTTCGTATCCTTCGGGCGGATCGACGCCGGGTTTGGCTTCCAGAGGTTCCGCAACCGCGAGATTAAACTGAAATGAATCCGGAAAAGAAAAACTGGAAAGCTTGATAACGATCGGCCCGGCCGGAAATGTGATTTCATTGGTGTTACCAGCCACCTGTCTGCCGTCCGGCAAAGTCCAAATCCAGCGAGCGGCCGGAATACTTTCCACATTGAGTTTAAACCGCCCGATATCTCTTGTTTCCTCCGCTTTTACCTGGACCTTAACATTTTGATATTTACAAGTGGCTTTTATGTTTGCGCCGTATCGCTTAAAAAGATTGCTGTATTTTCCGGCGAAAAGCGTTATCCGGCACCGCTGACCGGGCTGTAAATCTAATGACCCCGATTTATTCTCTCTCGGGTTGAAAAGTTCCACCTTCCGTTCCTTGCCGCCGGTATCGATAAAGTCAATTTTAACGGAGGCTTTTTGGTTGGTGGCTATGGTCCATTTCTTATCAAAAGTGATTCCCCATTCTACTGTCGATGCGAACTGCAACGGTTTCTCGGGAAAAGTCACCGTCCGTGTTTCATTGTATTCGGCGACTGAAACTGAAACTTTTTGAACGCTGTAAAAAGTTTCAGTTTGAACCAGCGTTTCGCCAAGTGCCGCCCCGCCGCTCCAGATTAAAATGAGAATTAAAATACCACAACTAATCAGTTTTTTCATGATAAATTCCTCCTCATATTGAACCAATCTGAAGATACGATAAAATTTTTAATGTTGTATGTTGTATATAGTTTATCGGCCAAAACCGATTAAAAGCTAAGCGGTTTAGAATACCTAAACTCGATTGTCTCATTGCATAACCCGGACAAGCCGGAGCCAACAAGGGATTTATCGATCATTTTATTGCTTCGGCAGTTAAAGATAACTATCTTTAACTGCGAAAACTCCGTTTTCTTAGCTATTCCAGATATTTATGATATATTTAGCCACCGGAGCAATAATAATTTCTTTTCCAACAAAAGTCGCGTTTTTAAGCGCGCAGCATTGGACGGGTTAGGGACTATTATATAACCTATAAATGAAATAAAAATAAAAAGATATTAAGATTCATGTTTTTCGATTATCGTATTAAAGCATCAAGATAAATCGGCAATCTTCCGACAACTAAAAATGAAGTTTAAATATTCCAAACGTATCACAAATCTCTATTACGATTTGTTTTTTAAAATCTATTCGAAAGCAGGGATATTATGAAAAATAAACTATTAACAGTCTTTCTTTTGCTAATATTAATCTTTATGTATTGTTTACCCGCCCAAGCCGGGGAAGCCTCGGGGTCTGTTTGGGAATTTCAGCCTTATTTGAGGCTTTGGGGCCTCGATATGGCTTGCGTATATAAAGGATTTTCGTTTATGGATGGGTTGGATACCAAGTTATGGCTCTCCTTGGGAGGCGGAGTCGAAAGTATCGGATTTTACCGGAACAGCGACGGTACTGCTTATCTACCCCCAACCAGTGGACCCGACCTGGGGGCTTTCTCGCGGACCAATGTTTTATGGACCCTCGGTCTGGCGCAGGGACTTGTCTATGACTTGGAACATCAAGCCAATTTACTGGAGTTGATCGCTTATTACCGGAGCAGCACGGAAAGTTATACCGAGGCTGACGGGGTCCATGCCCTGATTTTCGACTCCGGGCTGCCCGATAAGGACGGTATCACTCAAAATTCTTTGTTGGCCGGGATCCGGTATAATAAGATATCGGTAAATCAAGCCAATCAGCTTCGCCAGGGGACCTACGCCGAAACATCACTGGAATACGCCCCGCAATGGCTCAACCAAACCGCCGACTTCACCCGGTGGAACACCACGCTGATCCGGTTTTGGCCTTGCGGCGGCAATGACGATTACTCCGTATTTATCGGCGACCGGTTAATGTACGACCGGCTTTACGGCAATTACATTCCAATTAACGCCCGGAACTCCTTTGGAGGAGCCAGTGTCTTCCCCGGCATTACCGCCACCGGCTTGGGCGGTACGATGCGGGGCGTAAATTACGGCCGGTTCGACGGTTATGACAAACTGGTCAACAACCTGGAGTTGCGGGCCGCCTTCCCCGGCCTCCTAAAACAGACCTGGATCACTCCGGGAGTCATCATCTACTATGACCTGGGATTAACCGATAACCTGGCCCATCAACTCCAAATGGACCAATTATACACCTCCATGGGCGCCGCCGTCTATTCCCATTTCAAACTGTCCTTCATCGAACTCGACGCCGGCTTTTCCTATGATTACTTCATAACCGAACAACGAGACACGTTCAATTTATTGTTATATTTGCAGTTTTAAGGGCTAAAAAATGTTGATGGTAAAAAAAGTAAGCTTATAATCAGACCCTTTGTCCCTGGCCCCTGGAAGGGATAACCATCATCCTTCGTAGTGATAAAAAACTTAAAAGATTCTTCAAACGCCTGCGGTTCTCGGTAACATCCACTCCGATGCCCAGGCGTATTTTTTAATACTATTGTTGTAATAAATAACTTGAATTTCTTAATTAGGAAAACCGTTATTTCAGATATCTTTAATGTTAGTCTTAATTTTAAAAATTCGGGACGAACTGCAGGATTTTGAACCCAAACCGGAGAATGATGGAGATTAATGACTTAATATTTTCCAAACGATTTACCATGTCGGAGGAAAAAATGGTTCAAAATGAAATTAACTTTATGGTTACCGGGCCGGCTGCCGCAGCCGCAGCAGCCGCAATCAAGGAAATAATCAGCAGTGAATTCGAATATGAATTGCAAGTACTGAAAGAGACCGCCGGTAACCGTTTCGAGCCAACTAGGGGATTTGATCCGGTTGCTTTGGGATCGTTACTGCTTTCAATTCCCGGTGCGGTACTTGCTGTTGTTGATATTTTCAGTCGAATCAGAAATAAGGAGAAACTTGATCGAGTTCTAGAAAGGATTAAGCAACAAAC
>JBJKPO010000469.1:0-3173 GCA_046706235.1 Bacillota bacterium
CCGGTATATTCATTTGAGAGAAAACGTTGTTGGATCGAGTTTCCGTTACGTGATCAAACTAAAATAGATGATGAGATCCTGCTGGAAGGCATTAATGGTGAATACGGCCTAAAACTACCAAGTGAATTAGTAGATGATACCGCCAAAAAGAGAATAACTTTAACCGGAAGCACGGATCGCAACTATAATTCCGTCGAACAACGTATTGGTCAAATATGGGGAGAAATATTGGGATTTGAGGAAATCGACATCAATGAAGATTTTTATGATTTAGGCGGCGATTCGATCATTGCTTTGAAAGTAGTAAACCAAATCAACAAGGCTTTGGCGATCAATGTTGAAGTCACCGGTTTATTGAACCATCGAACTATTACCGGGCTTTCACAATATATTACCCAAAATTGCATTTCCCGAATAGAAGAACGTGACCATCCGGAGATCGAACCGGCTCCGTTATCGGATTCATATCCATTATCGTCCGCGCAAAACCGGTTGTTTATCTTAAGCCAACTTGAGGGGATTAAAACTACATACAATATGCCTTCCGCCATAATGATGGAAGGAAACCCGGACTTAAAAAAGTTTGAGGCAAGTTTTCAAGCATTAATAAAACGTCACGAAGCTTTTCGGACTTCATTTATATTTCAAGCCGGCGAAGTCAAGCAATATATTCATAAAGATGCGGATTTTATTATCGATTATCAGGAAGCCGGGCAGGATGAATTGAATGACCAAATCGCCGGTTTCATTCAGCCGTTTGATTTAAGCAAACCGCCGCTATTACGGGTAAAATTGCTAAAAATGGCGGAAGACAAACATCTGCTGCTTATCGATATGCATCACATTATTGGCGATGGAATGTCTTTGGGAATATTGATCAATGAATTCATTGCTTTATATAACGGCAACAATTTACCGGAATTAAGAATTCAATACAAAGACTATTCAATTTGGCATAATAAATTGCTGGCGTCGCCCGGTATTAAGAAACAAAAAGACTACTGGATAAGTGTATTAAAGGATATCCCGGTATTGAATATGCCGTTGGATTACCGTAGAATGCAAAACCGGACCTTTGACGGAGCTAAGTATAAATTTACGATATCGAAAGAAAACAAGGAGCGACTGGACAGCCTGTCAAAAAAATACAGAATTACTATAAATACAGTTATTTTTACGGTTTATGCATTGTTAATCAATCAATTCAGCGGTCAGGACGACATCGTTATCGGCACTACCGTTACCGGAAGACAACATGCCGATTTGGATCGTATCATCGGTGTTTTTATCAATTTTTTGCCAATCCGGATCCAATTTAACCATCAAAAAAACTTTATCGAATTATTGGATTTGGTAAAGAACAATATGTACGGCGCTTATGAAAATCAAAGCTATCCCTTTGACAAGATAGTTGAGAATATTAACATAATGCCGGATTCATCACGAAATCCGGTCTTTGATACCATGCTTATCTTTCATAATGAAAATGAATTTACCGCTATTGATAACGTTGAAATTAATAATATAAAATTTTCTAATTACGAACTAAATTTCAATACGGCCACCTTGGACTTGAAAATGGATGTATTTCCTACTAACCATGGAGATTTGGCCTGTGAAATGGAGTATAATACAAATTTATTCAAAGCGGAAACCATCAAAGAGTTTTTTAGCGTTTTTAACCGGTTGGCGGAACAGGTATTATCTCACCCGGATCAAAGATTAGCGGAAATCGAGCTATTCTCCACGGAACAACAGCAAGAACTGGAACAAAAAAGACGTTTGAACCTTCCGCAAGCTTCGTTAAAACTGGCGGTGAGCGCCACCTTTACCGCGGACCCCATCGAGGATTATATTCGCTGGTGGTGTATTCAATTCGATACAAATGTGGAAGTTAATTTTGCCTCCTATAATCAGGTGTTCCAGGAATTACTTGACCCGGAAAGCCTGCTTTCAAATAACGGCGGATTGAATCTATTACTGATCAGGTTTGAGGATTGGCTCAGAGATGACTATTCTCCCGAAACCGAACAGTTTATCAAGTTGGAAGAAAATCTGGAGAAGCTGATCGGGATACTGCGAAACCGGCACTGTAAAACACCTTGTTTTATAGGAGTGTTCCCAGTATCCACTCATTTAAATTTAAGCCCGGGAATGATCAAATACATCCAAAATATGAACCGGCGTTGGCAAACAGCGTTGTCTGAGATAGGAAATATTTACATTATTGATTTTTCAAAACTGGAGGAGCAATACGGCATCAATGAAGTATTCGACGCCACCAAGGACCGGGAGGGCCATCTGCCGTTTACCGACGAATACTACGCCGCAACCGGCACTTATATCGCCCGGAAAATATGCGCCTGGAAACGCCGGCCGTTTAAAGTGATCGTGCTGGATTGCGACAATACTTTATGGCAGGGTATTTGCGGCGAAGACGGAGCTTTTGGGGTGACGGTGGATCAAAACTTCGCCGCTTTGCAGCGTTTCATGATTGAGAAACGGAACTTGGGGATGCTGCTCGCGGTTTGTAGCAAGAATAACGAGCAGGATGTCTGGGACGTCTTCGCCAAAAATCCGGGGATGCTGCTCAAAAAAGAACATCTGGCAAGCTCGAGAATCAACTGGCGGTCAAAGCCCGAGAATCTTAAATCACTGGCCCGGGAATTGAATTTGGGTTTGGATAGTTTTATATTTATCGACGACAACCCGGCGGAATGCGCCCAAGTAATGGAGGAATGCCCTTTCGTGCTTACGGTGAGGCTCCCGGATGATGCCGGCCAGATTCCGATATTTCTGGAGCATATTTGGGCCTTCGATATCCTGAAGGTGACCGCGGAAGACCGTAACCGGTCCGCGATGTACCGTGCCGAACAGGAACGCCGGCAAATCCAGGACACCGGGCTTTCACTGACGGAATTCATTAAAAGCCTTGAATTGAAGCTGAGTTTCAACCCGATGGATCAATCGCAACTAGGCCGGGTGGCGCAGTTAACCCAACGAACCAACCAGTTCAACCTGAGCACGATCCGCCGCACCGAAGCGGAGCTTGAAGCCTTGCTGGCTAATACCGGCATTAAATGCTGGGTGGTGGAAGCGGCGGATAAGTTCGGCGACTATGGGTTGGTGGGAGTGATTATCACCAGTGAAGAAGGCCGGGGATTGTGTCTGGA
>JBJKPO010000470.1:0-2395 GCA_046706235.1 Bacillota bacterium
TCATGACCTTTCTCCCTGCTGCCGATACCGTTGAAGTACTTTCCTCCATCATCACTTTGAAGTTATTTAATTTAAAGCGGGGCTCGGATAAGTACCTAGACTGAACCATTATACCGGGGTAGCTCTCACGATTTCCCGGTATATTAAATAGGCGGTGATAGAACCGGTGCTTTCAAAAACCCTCCAAAAAAAATCCGCTGACAATGTCACTTCTCCTCATCCCCTTTTTCACCGACTACTGTCGTGAAAACGGTCACCGCAACGCTCTATCTATAATTATACCAAAGCCATTTAATTTTTACAAGTATCCATAATCAAACGTTGTCGAATCGATTCATAAATCAAAATCCCGGCCGCGACCGCGGCATTTAAGGATTCCGCCCGTCCCGGCTGCGGGATTTTTACCCGTTTAATCAAAATATTTTCCCAATATGGATTAATTCCGCGAGCTTCATTCCCCACCAGCAGCAAAGTCGGCGCTAAAAAATCGTGATCGAAAATATTGATTTCAGCACCCGGATCGCCCGCCACAATTTGGATCCCGATCTCCGCCGTCTGTTTAAACAAGACTTCCGGTTCGACATCATGGTAAATTTTTTGAAAAAAGATCCCGCCCATACTTGCTCTTACCACCTTTCCCTGATAAGGGTCGGCGGTCCCCGGAGTAAAAAACAATCCGTCAAGGGCCCCGGCCCAGGCGGTTCGAATTATGGCGCCAATATTGCCGGGATCTTGTAAACCATCAATGATTAAACCCAAGGTTAGATCATCAAAATTCGGATTAAGATTTTCGGGAATGCTTACCGTGGCTAAAATTCCCTGAGGATTCTCGGTCTCGCTTATTTTAGACAACACATTCTCGCTAACTTCCCAGCCTTCATATCTTGCTTGCAGCGTTCCGAGTAATTGCCGTCCCTCAAGGGTGGTGGTTAATTTAGCCGACCAGTAAAACCGGTTGATCCCGGTGCCTGAACTAACCGCCTCTCCAACCGGGTGGATTCCTTCAACTAAATATAGCTTGTGCTTAAGACGGCCTTTTTTATGATGTAAACTACAGGCGATTTTAATTTGGCTATTGTCGGCACTGGTAATCATTTTAGTTTTAATTGTAGATTTTCGTATGCTTTCAGATAATTGTCCAGATTGGAAATTCGATCCTCCGGGGATGGATGCGTGCTAAAAATTTTATTGATTCCGTATATCTTACGTTTCCGCATATCGATAAACTTACCGAAAACAGTCCGGTAGGCAAGATAATCAAATCCGGTATGTTTTAGATGAGTCACCGCAACTTCATCGGCTTCCCGCTCTTGTTCCCGGGAATAGCCTTTCAGTATTAAATTTCCCATGACCGTCGCGAAAAGCGAGGCGGTTTGATCATTGGAATTTTTAGAACTACCGATAAGAATTGTGGAAAATAACGACACCGCAACAGCTTGTTTATATCTGACAACCGCGTGTTTTTTTTCCAAGTGTCCCATTTCATGAGCTATCACCAAGGCGATCTCATCATCCGTTTCCAAAATATTCAGCAAACCTTGAGTGATATATATGTAACCGTTAGGAGCCGCAAAGCTATTTATTTCATCAGTATCCAAAATACGGAATTTATAATCGAAGTTTTTACGAATCGTATCGGTTTCCAAGGTATCCATGACTTTTTGTAATCGTTCGACCTCTTCGGGTTCATTGGCCAGGCGGTAATAATACTCAATGGTCCCGCAGGCCTCGCTGCCAAGTGATTCTTCAAGGTTCCGATCTCCGTTGCTAAAGCTTTTATAAGGCGGGAAACATATCGGGCACGGTTGATATCCATTTTGTTCAGCTTCGGTGCGTGTTTGAAAGCTCACCTGATTCTCCGGTTTCGGTTGATGGTTGGTATCGATCAAATGATAGAAATTACTGGCTTTGTTCCCCACCACCGCCCCATCGTTCGCTCTTAAGTTTCCGGTATTGGGATCAATTACTTGATGGTTAAGGTAATTATTTATTAATAAAGTTACCGCATTAGTAAAAGCTCGATTTCGTTCTCCATCCCCAAAACCTTCGGCTTCATAATAAGCGTCCGTTCCATCTAGACAGTTATAAATTGTCAAGCCCAATAACAGCTGGTAACTTTTCTTACTGCCTTCTTTTTTTATTTCATTATAACCGTTAATTTCCAAGACCGCTAAATTCGTAACTCCGATTTTATTGCCAATCCCGGTTAAATCTTGGCCGGTACAAAGGTTTCGGGTATTATAATAAACACTGAGATCCGCTTTCTGGAGCATTTTTTCAGTCTGGTCGGTGTCAAAAAAATCAATGTCGCTCTCTTTTTTAAGATTATCACGCAGTAAATTACCGATGGTCTTGGCCAGATTACTACCGCTAATTTTAGTAACCCCGCTATAGT